>NZ_JVEL01000341.1:0-1323 GCF_001076875.1 Serratia sp. 506_PEND | reverse complement strand
GGTTTAACGCATCAGCTATGTTGGGTAATGGCAGTAATTCTATTGAATTGCTTATGGGTGGACAGGATACAGATGATCCAAAAACACTATTTCCAGATTCATCTTGCGAGCTTATAGTTAGTAAAGATACAAAAGATCTTCATACAGAAATTTCCAGATTTAAATTGACTGTGAACGATAAACATAAAATCACAGCTCGTGAATCTTCGCACTATGACGGTGGTCCATATAGCTCTAAAATTATTGAAGGTGATGCAATCAATAACAGGAGTTATCATTATGATAATGGTTTATATAAGTTGAGTAGCAATCTCATTGTTCATGACTTGCCGCTGTGGACATGGGAGAAAGCCACACCTGTTACAGAAAAAGATCTACCCTTGATCCGTAAGGCATATGAAAATATATGGTGGATGATGCAGCGTCGTGACATTGATGGCCTGAAAGAGATTGCGAAAATTTCAAGCTCAGAGATGGCATATGCGGAAGGAACGACGACAGGGATGATGTTTGTTTCTACTGACTTTCCTGCACATGTGCTGGATAAATCATTGACACCTGTGCCGATTGACTGGAATCATTATAAATTAATGACCTACAACCATGGGCGTTTATTCAGAATGGGGGTCGGTTATTTTCAGAATTCACCATTAAGATTTCAGAATTCAAAAGGAAAAATTGTTTATACCTATAGGCCATATTTTTCCATTATTAATGGGCAAGTTGTATTAGTTCGTTAATTTTTATGGTGTTTTAACTTAAAATAAAATAGAGTGTAATATGGGCAATGCAGTAAAATTTGGCGATAAAGATACCGGTCATGACAGTCATGCTCCTACGCCAGTGAATTCTGGCTCTCAAACTGTCAATGTCGATAATCGACCGCTTGCTCGTAAGGGAGACACACTGGTATCTCATGGTCATAATCGAATGATTAGCAGCGGCTCATCAAGTGTTTTTATTGATGAGAAACCAGCCGCGCGCACTAATGATACGGTCAGTTGTGGTGGTATATTGATTGGCGGCGGTAGTGTTAATATTGGTTGATTTTTTATCAGTTTTCAATAACTTTCCGTTTTTTATTTATTAACTTTTATTTCCTGGCAGGATGATTCCTGTCTTTTAACCAAGAATAAACAGGTATTATATACATGGCAACGATTATCAATATGGAAAACAAAAAAACAGGCGAGACTGTAAAAGGTTTTTACGGGTTTTCCTGGACAACTTTGTTCTTTGGCGCTTTCCCTGCATTGTTTCGTAAAGACTTCTTGACATTTTTAGGAGTGATTATTATCACTATTGTTGTGGGGTGTCTCACGT
>NZ_JVEL01000340.1:0-35679 GCF_001076875.1 Serratia sp. 506_PEND | reverse complement strand
GGTCGCGGGTTCGAGCCCCGTCCGTTCCGCCACTATTCAGAAGCCCTGAGTTAGCGATAACTCAGGGCTTCGTCGTTTCCGTTCTCTGAAAAACGGTGCGGCCCAATCAACGGGGCCGGCGGACCGGCCCCTTATCCTCAGAATAACACCGAATAGTTCAAGCCGAAGGTGCGTCCGCGGCCTTTATAGCTATACAGTTCAGGCGAGCCGTAGGTCGGGCTGTACAGGATCGGCGCGCGTTGGCCCCAAACGGTGGTGTACTCCTTGTCCAGCAGGTTTTCCACGCTGAAGCTGATTTTTCCTACCGGCAGGGTATAGCTGCCGAGGAAGTCGACGGTGTTGTAGCCATCGATCTTGCGGCCCTGAGTGGAGTTGGCTTTGGTGTAATCGCCATCGTCCGACACGTCGAAGGTTTGCTGCGACTGTAAGCGCAGATTCCAGTCGCCCGGCGCCCAGCCGACATAAGCGGTGACTTTCGATGGGCTGGCGGTATCGACCACCAGCTTCTTCCATTCGCCGTTGATCTTGGTTTCGGAACGGATGAGGTTGAAGTTGGTACCGGCGCTCCAGTCGCTGTCTTCAAAGAAATAATCCACCGCGCCTTCCAGCCCATAGATGCGCCGCTTGTCCGCATTGACGTTGATGGTCATGTCGGTTTTGTTGATGGCGATGCTCTTGTCGGACAGCGAGTAGTAGGCGGCGATTTGCGTGCGCAGGTTATCGCCGGTATAGCGCCAGCCCAGCTCGTAGGCATTGACCTTGATGCCTTCCAGTTTGGAATCGCCGACGTTGACGCTCTTCAGCAATTGATAATGGCTGCCGTTCAACGCGTAGGTGCCGATGCCGTAATATTTGCCCGGATCCGGGATCTCAAAGCCCTGAGAGAAGTTGAACCAGGTTTGCTGGCGCTCGGTCAGATGTGCCAACAGGCCGGCGTTGAACAGCGCGTTGTTGTAGTCGGTTTTCCCTCCCGGTATAGCGTCGGCGGACGTCGCGGCGCCGGTGGCGATTGCCTGCTGCTGGTTATAACCGACGAAGTCATCAATCTTGTTTTCGGTGTACTGATAACGCACGCCGCCGCTCAGGGTGAAAATGGGGTTGATGTCGTAGCTGGCCTGCAGGAACGACGCCAGGTTGCTGGTGGTATAGCTCGGGTAGCGGCCGGTGCTGTAAGCGTTCTCCAGCGTCATGCCACCGGACTGTTGGGCCTTCGCCAGGTTGAAGAACTGTTGGTTGGCGTTGAAGCTCTCATGCTCGGCGTCGATGCCGTAAGTCAGCGTCAGCGCGTCGAGCGGCTTGCTGTTCAGCGTCAGTTTGCCGCCGTAGAAATCGGTTTTTTGCTGCGAAGCGCCAATGCTGCTGACGTAATAGTTCGGCGCTTTGCCCGCCAGCGTTGGGAATGGGTAGAAGGTCAACGTTTCGTCGCGGTAGTAGACCTGCGCCACCAGATCCTGGCCGAGGAAATCGGTGTTGGAATATTGCAGGTTGATCAGGTGGCGCTCGGTGCCGGGGATGCGATCGGAGTTTAAGTTACCGCTGTTGTACGCCTTGGCGTTGCCGGTCACCGCCGCAAAGTTCTCCCCCAGAAACAGGCCGTGATCGCCGTCGGATTGGCTTTTGTAGTATTGGGTGGTCAGCTGCAGCTGTTGATGATCGTCGATGTTGAGGGTGCCGGTGCCCATCACGTCGAGGCGATCGGAATACTGCAGGCCGGTTTGGGTATTGTCGATCAATACCTCATTGCCTTTGCCGTCATACCAGCCGCCATAGCGCTGGTAAGAAACGGACAGGCGCCCCGAGGCGTTGTCGTTGCCGCCGCTGACCGCCGCCGCCACGTTCTCGTCGTGATCGTTATGGCCGCCAAAGCCGGTTTTACCGCCGACCTGCAACTCGACCTGCTGTTCCTGTTGTCCTTTTTTGGTGACGATATTGATCAGGCCGCCGGTGCTGCCGCCGCCGTACAGCGAGGTCGCGCCGGAAATCACCTCGATATGATCGATATTGAACGGATCGATCGAATCCAACTGGCGGCTGTCGCTGCGCGATGAATTCAGGCGCACGCCGTCAATCATCACCATCATCGAGCGGCCGCGCATATTCATGCCATAGTTGGTGCGGCCCTGACCGCTGACGTCCATGCCGGGGATCAGCTGCGCCAACATGTCCTTGATCTCTTTGCCGCCCTGAACCTGCTGTTCGATCTCCTGGCTTTCGATCACCCAGGTGGTCTGCGCCATTTCCGCCATGCTGCGGTGTGAACGGCTGGCTGAGACCACCATCTGCTCTTCGGCGACGGCTTTCTGATCTTCGGCCCAGGCCGCTGGCGCAAGCATTGCCAGCAGACAAGGGTTCAAAACCCAAAGGTGTTTGCGTTTCATCGTTATTTATTTCCCAGGTGATATTGTTATTGCGTTATTTTTGAGAATGATTCTTGTATCAATAACGTTTCTTGTTATCAATAAAATCATGATATGATTTTTTGCGATACATTAACGTAATTAATTAGTTTTATTAACATTTTGCCCGCTGCGCGATCGAGCAACCCACGCCGTCAACACGGCAGCCGATCGGCCATACGTTCAAGCGACAGCCGTTGCCGGAGAATCGAGAACATGTCCGCCAGCTACAGAATTTTTGATATCACCTTGAAAAGCAAAATGCTGATTTCACCTTCGCTGGTGCGCTGCGTGTTTGAAGGTGCGGATATTCATCGGATGAAGCTGGAAGCGCCGGATCAGCGCATCAAACTGCTGTTGCCGGCGGCGGACGGCCAGATCCCGCAATTGGCCAATAGCCCGGACTGGTACGCCGATTACATGGCGATCCCCAAAGAGCGGCGCCCGGTGATGCGCACTTATACGCTGCGTGCGCTGCGCCGTGAGCAGAATCAGATGGACGTCGAGTTCGTGCTGCATGGCGTGAACGGCCCGGCCTCCGCCTGGGCGACTCATGCCGAGCCGGGTGATGCCATTCAGACCGTCGCCCCCAACGCTGACTTCGACGGCGACAGCGGCGGCTACGAATGGGCGCCGCCGGCGCAGTTGCAGCAGGCGCTGTTGATCGCCGATGAAACGGCCGTGCCGGCGGCGATGGGCATTCTGGAGCAATTGGCGCAGCAGGCTAATCCGCCGCGCGTGCAGGCGTTCTTCGAAGTGCCGCAGGCGGGGGATTGCCTGGATTTGACCCGCTTCCCGTTCGCCGAGGTTTACTGGCTGCCGCGCGATGTGGGCCGCCAGTTGGCACACGGCACGTTGCTGGTGGAAGCGGTGCGCCAGCGGGTGGATATCCCCGCGTCGGCCTGTGCGCAGGCGCAGTCCCTGGTGGAAAGCAGCCTGAGCGATGAGGTGTTGTGGGAGCGGGCAGCCGGTAGTAACGCTTTCTACGCCTGGGTGGCGGCCGAGTCTTCCACGGTGAAAACGCTGCGGCGTTACCTGATCGGCGAACGCGATCTGGACCGCGCTACCGTTAACTTTATGGCCTACTGGTGTTGAGTGCGCCGTCCTTTTCCTGCATCGGCGCTGGAGGCGCAGCAGGCCGCCGCACGGATGATGACGCGCGGCGACAAGCTGGCGGCGATCGGCGCGGAGCCTTTATCTCTCTGCCGAACATCGACGTGGCAATCGCCGGCTGGGAGCGTGTTTAATCAGTCGAGACGCAGAAAGCTGTCGGCGTCGCGCCAGGCCGGGAAGGCGCTGCGGTAACTCTGCAGGGTTTCCAGCGACAGCTCAGCGTCCAGCTGCGCGGCTGCGCCGGGCTCGGCATCCGCCAGGATCTCGCCCTGCGGGCTGATGATCAGGCTGTCTCCGCTGTAGTTCAGGCCGTTGGCATCGTCGCCCACCCGGTTGCAGCCCGCCACATACACCTGATTTTCAATCGCCCGCGCCGCCAGCAGCGTTTGCCAATGGCGGCTGCGCGGCGCCGGCCAGTTGGCGACGTACAGCGCCAGATCGTAATCCTGCTGATAGCGCGCCCAGACCGGGAAACGCAGGTCGTAGCAGATCTGCGGCAGGATGCGCCAGCCGCGCCACTCGAAGATTTCACGCCGGTTGCCGGCCTGGTAGTGCAGGTGTTCGCCGGCCATGCGGAACAGATGGCGTTTATCATAGGCATGCACCTGGCCGCCCGGCTCCACCAGCAGGAAGCGGTTGACCGCGCCCTCGTCAGTTTTCAGCGCCACGCTGCCGCCGATTAACGCATGGCTTTTCACCGCCCAACCGTGCAGCCAGTCGATCACCTGCTGTTCGGGCAGGGCGCTCTCGCCGGCATCCATGGCGAAACCGGTGGTGAACATTTCCGGCAAGACGATGAGATCACGCCCGGCGATCGGCGCCAGCAACGCGTCGAAGGCGGCCAGGTTAGCGAGGCCGTCGCGCCAGACCAGCGGTTGCTGCAACAGGGTAATTTTTAAAGTCGACATAACCGCTCCGCAGCTGCATCCAGCGTGGCGTCCTGTTTAGCGAAGCACAGCCGGATCAATTTATGGGGGAAAGGATTGGCACAGAAGACCGACAGCGGAATGGCCGCCACGCCCACGTGCTCGGTTAACCAATGGCAGAACGCTACATCGTCCAGATCGGAGATGGCGCTGTAGTCCGCCAGCAAGAAGTATGTACCGGCGCAGGGTAAAATTTCCAGTCGGCTGCTCGCCAGCGCCTGCACAAAGCGATCTCGCTTGGCGCGATAGAACGCCGGCAGCTGTCGCCAGTGCTCCGGCTCGGCGCGCAGGCTATCCGCCAGCGCCAGCTGCGCCGGAGTATTGACCGAAAAGGTCAGGTATTGATGCACCTTGCGCACCTCAGCGCTCAGCGCGGCGGGCGCCACGCAGTAACCCACTTTCCAGCCGGTCATGTGGAAGGTTTTTCCGAAAGAGGAGACCGCGATCGCCCGTTGGCGCAGCTGCGGGTGGGCCAACACGCTGGCGTGGCCGCCTTTGGCGAAGCAGATGTGTTCGTAAACCTCGTCGCTGAGCACGTAGATTTCGCGTTCGGCGATGGCGTGCCACAGCTGTTGCATGTCTTCCGCCTGCCAGGCGGTGGCGGACGGGTTGTGCGGCGTGTTGACGATCACCAGGCGGGTGCGCGGCGACAGCGCGGCGGCGAACCGTTGCCAATCCACGGCAAACGCGGGCGGCTGCAGGGCGAGGCGTTTGAGTACGCCGCCCGCCAGCGTCACCGCCGGCGCGTAGCTGTCGTAGCTCGGATCGAAACAGACAACCTCATCGCCGGGGCGCACCAGCGCGGTGATGGCGGCGAACAGCGCTTCGGTGGCGCCGGCGGTGACGGTCACTTCGCCGCCGGCGTCCGGCTGCCAGCCATACAGCTCGGCGGTTTTGTCGGCGATGGCTTCGCGCAACGCCGCCACGCCGGTCATCGGCGCATATTGGTTGGCGCCCTGGGCGACGTGCCAGGCCAGGCGTTCTTTCAGGTAGTCCGGCCCGTCGAAATCAGGGAAGCCCTGCGACAGGTTGATCGCCTGATGCTGCTGCGCCAGCGCGCTCATTTGGGTGAAGATGGTGGTGCCCAGGGCAGGCAGTTTACTTTCGGGAATCAATGCGGAAGTGCTCATAGCAGGTGAATACTCCAGGCGCTTATATTGCCGTCAATATAACACGATGCTAGTATTTGGCAATCAAGACGCTTAGATGGCTAAATGCGAAAAAGTGCTTAGCCCGCCACGCGGCAGGCAACGTTTCATCTGCCGGCCGCCTTACCGAACGGGAAACGATAACAATGACGGAGAATCCGCAACTTACCGCATTACTGGCGGCCTGCCACTGGATTGGCGACAAAGGCTGGTGTCCGGCGACCGGCGGCAACATGTCGCTGCGCCTCGACGAACGCCAGTGCCTGGTCACCGAATCCGGCAAAGACAAAGGCAGCCTGAGCGCCGCCGATTTTCTGCAGGTGGATATCGCCGACAATCATGTGCCGAGCGGCCGTACGCCGTCGGCGGAAACCGGGCTGCATACGCTGCTCTATCGCTTGTACCCGCATCTTGGCGCGGTGTTGCATACCCATTCCGTCAACGCCACCGTGTTGTCGCGGGTGGAACGCGGCGATGCGTTGGTGCTGCAGGGGTACGAAATGCAAAAGTCGCTCGCCGGTCAGCGCAGCCACCTGGACAGCGTGGCGATCCCCATTTTCGATAACGATCAGGACATTCCCCGGCTGGCGTCGCGCGTCGCGGCCTATGCCGAGGTCACGCCGCTGCAGTACGGTTTTCTGGTGCGCGGCCACGGTCTCTATTGCTGGGGAAGCCAGGTGGCGGAAGCCCGCCGCCATCTCGAAGGACTGGAATTCCTGTTCCAGTGTGAACTGCAACGTCGCTTGCTGGAGGCGAAATGATCCGCGCTATCGTGACCGATATTGAAGGCACCACCAGCGATATTCGCTTCGTGCATCAGATATTGTTTCCCTATGCCCGCGAACGGCTGGCGGATTTTGTACGCCGTCACGCCACGGAGAGCGAAGTCGCCGCGCCGCTGGCGGCGCTGCGCGCTGAAATTGACCAGCCGCAGGCGGATCTCGACGCGCTGATCGCCGCGCTGTACCGCTTTATGGATGAAGACCGCAAATCCACCGCGCTCAAGGCGCTGCAGGGCATCATCTGGCGCAGCGGCTATCGCGAAGGGGATTTCCGCGGGCATCTGTACCCGGAGGTCGCGGGACAGTTGGCCGCCTGGCAGCGTCAGGGGCTGAAGCTTTACGTCTATTCCTCCGGTTCGGTGGAAGCGCAGAAACTGCTGTTCGGCCACAGCAGCGCCGGCGATCTGCAGCCGCTGTTCAGCGGCTATTTCGATACGCACGTCGGCGCCAAGCGTGAAACCGCGTCGTATCGCAACATCGCGCAGGCTATCGGCATCGCGCCCGACGAGCTGCTGTTCTTGTCCGACATCCACCAGGAGCTGGATGCGGCGCAGGCCGCCGGCTGGCATACTTGCCAGCTGATCCGCGATGAGGCGGACGCACAGAGCCGGCATCCGCAGGTCAGCCGTTTTGATCACATCGATTTAGGGGAGTTTGTCTCATGAGTGGATTGACCATTTTCAGTGATACAGCACCGCAGCAGCCGCTGTGGCAGAGCCGCGACGCGCAGGAGATCCAGCGCCAGCTGGCGCAGATCGGCGTGCGCTTTGAGCGCTGGCAGGCGGATCGCGAACTGGGCGACAATCCGCAGCCGGAGGCGGTGATCGCCGCCTACCAGCATGAGATCGACCGGCTGGTGGCGGAAAAGGGCTACCAGAGCTGGGACGTGATCAGCATGCGGCCGGACCACGAACAGCGCCAGGCGCTGCGCGAAAAATTCCTGTCCGAACATACGCACGGCGAAGATGAAGTGCGCTTTTTCGTTGAAGGGGCGGGGCTGTTTTGCCTGCATCTGGACGGCAAGATCTTCCAGGTCCTGTGCGAAAAGAACGATCTGATCTCGGTGCCGGCCAACACCCGTCACTGGTTCGATATGGGCTCGGCGCCGCACTTTACCGCGATCCGGGTATTTGACAACCCGGAAGGCTGGGTGGCGCATTTCACCGGCGACACGATCGCCGATGCCTATCCGCGTCTGGACTGATCGTCAACCGGCGGGCGTTAACCCAGCGCCCGCTGGAAAATCCCCGCTTCAACCTGCTGCGGCGTGATCACGCCGCTGTCGAACACCCACCCGCTGATGAGTTTTGCCGGCGTGACGTCGAACGCCGGATTGTAGACCGGCGCATCGGCCGGCGCCCACTGACAGGCGCCGAAGCTGCCTGAAACGCCGGTGACTTCGGCCGCCGCGCGTTGCTCGATCGGGATGGCGGCGCCGTCCGGACAGTGCGGATCGTGGGTGGTATGCGGGGCAGCCACGTAGAATGGAATGCCATGGTAGTGCGCCAGCACCGCCAGGCTGTAAGTGCCAATCTTATTGGCGACGTCGCCGTTGGCGGCGATGCGATCCGCGCCGACCCACACCGCATCGACCTGGCCTTGCGCCATCAGGCTGGCGGCCATTGAATCGCAGATCAGACGATAGGGAATGCCCAGCTCGCCCAGTTCCCAGGCGGTCAGGCGGCCGCCCTGCAGCAGCGGCCGGGTTTCATCGACCCATACTTGTTGCACCTTGCCCTGCTGGTGGGCGCGCAGCAGCACCCCGATAGCGGTGCCGACGCCGGCGGTGGCCAATCCGCCGGTATTGCAGTGGGTCAGCAGGCGGCTGCCGGGCTTGACCAGCCCTGCGCCGCGATCGGCGATGCGATCGCACAGCAGGCGATCCTCCTCCACCAACCGCAGCGCTTCGTTCACCATCGCCGGCGCCCAGTCAGGCTCCGCCAGCGCCAACTTCATGCGATCCAGATTGTTCATCAGGTTAACCGCCGTCGGGCGGGCGGCGCGCAGCGTGTGCAGCGCCTGCTCCAGCTCGGCGCGCGGCAGACCGCGTTCCGCGAGCAGCGCCAACAGCAGGCTGGCGGACAGCCCGATCAGCGGTGCGCCGCGCACCCGCAGGCTGTGAATGTGCCCGACCAACTCTTCCACGCTGTCGCAAGCGCGCCACCGCTTTTCCTGCGGCAGGGCTTGCTGATCGAGGATCCAAAGGCGGTTATCTCGCAGGGTCAAACTGGTGGTGTTAAGCGCTTGCATCGGCGGTTAATTCCTTGTTGCGTGGTTATTGCATCTGAAACGCTATTCTGCCAACATGACTTCCAGATGTATAGACGTCCAAATGCTTTTACGTCTAAATAATCAAAGTCGCTGGGTCAGTGAGAGAGAACAGAGGGGTTGGGGAATGTCGCTTTATCGTACGTTTACGGCTGCCGATGCCGTTGAATATGCCCGCCAATACGGGCAGGTGGCCGAACCGCAGGCGCTGGTGAGCGCCGACGAGATCGGTGACGGCAACCTGAACCTGGTGTTCAAGATCCGCGATCGTGAAGGTGTGAGCCGGGTGATCGTCAAACAGGCGCTGCCCTACGTGCGCTGCGTGGGCGAATCCTGGCCGCTGACGTTGGATCGGGCGCGCATCGAAGCGGAAACGCTGCTGGTCCACGGCGGTTTCTGCCCGCGGCATACGGTAAAAGTCTTGCATCACGATCCCGAGTTGGCGGTGATGGTGCAGGAAGATCTCTCCGATCATCGCATCTGGCGCAGTGAACTGGTGCAGGGGAACTATCATCCGCTGGCGGCCGGGCAGTTGGCGGAATACCTGGCGCAGACGCTGTTTCACACCTCCGATTTTTATCAGTCGGCGCAGCAGAAAAAGGCGGAAGTCAGCCGTTTCACCAACCCCGAACTGTGCCAGATCACCGAGGATCTGTTCTTTACCGATCCCTATATCGACCATGAGCGCAATCAGTTCGAGGCGGCGCTGTTGCCGCAGGTGCAGGCGCTGCGCGAGGATGCGCCGCTGAAGGTGGCGGTCGCCGGCCTGAAACATCGCTTCCTCAGCAAGGCGGAGGCGCTGTTGCACGGGGATATCCACAGCGGTTCGATCTTCGTGGCGGAAGGGCGATTGAAAGCGATCGACGCTGAATTCGGTTTCTACGGCCCGATCGGTTTTGATGTCGGCACTGCGTTAGGCAATCTGCTGCTCAACTATTGCGGCCAGCCGGGGCTGTTCGGGCCGCGCGACGCCGCCGCCGGGCGCGAGCAGCGGCTGCAGGATGTGCGCGAGCTGTGGCTGATCTTTGCCGATCGCTTTCTGGCGCTGTGCCATCAGCAAAGCCGCGATGCGGCGCTGGCGACGCCGGGTTACGCCGAGCAGTTCCTGCAGCAGGTCTGGAGCGACGCGATAGGATACTGCGGCACCGAACTGATTCGGCGCACCATCGGCCTGGCGCACGTCGCCGATCTGGACAGCATCGCCGACGCCGACATGCGCCTCGACTGCCAGCGTCACGCCCTGGGATTGGGGCGCACGCTGATCGTCAATGCGCCGCAGATCGAGCATATCGACGCGCTGTTGGCGCGCATTCGTCAGCAGGGCTGAAAAGGCGGGTGCTCGTGGATCCTGCCTGACACCATCAGCCAACGGGCGGGGCGAACCCCGCCGTTGGGTTGCCTTACCGTCCGGATTCGTAAGCCAAAGTGGCCGCAACCTCCGAGTTTCCCAACCTGATGCGCAGTTCGCACAGCGAACCGCGGGTTAGCCAGATGAACGCGATCGGCGTCATACAGACGATCACCAGTTTAAGCACGACCCGTTTTTGCTGCATTTTTGACCTCCCTATCCTTGCCTTGCGGCGGGTAAGAGGCTAACCTGATGTTGCTAGGCATCAGAGTGGCCTCGGGTTGATAATATCGACTCGGGGTCTTTCTCTTTCTCTCCTTTGCCAAGGCTCCGGACAGAAAGATCCAGAGCACCCGCCGCGCAGTCTACTCGAACTTCCTTCCCGTGAAATCCGCCGTTGCGCCAACCTGCGGCGTGGTGCGCAGTTTGTCCTGAAAGCAAAAGAAAAAAGGGGCGATGATGATCGCCCCTTGGATGCGTGGAGTGGGAATTGGCGTTAAGCCGCTTCGGTCTGCTGCTGGCGCTTAGACTGCGCCGCCGGCTTTTCCGGCTTGGCGGCCGCCAGCGCATCCGGCGCAAAGTCGTCCACGTTGATGGAGCGCAGGCGGCTCTCTTCGGCTTTCACCAGGATCTTCGCTTCATCGGCGCTGATCTTGCCTTCTTCCAGCGCGCGCTCCGCCAAACGATCCAGACGGGTGAACGGCAGGTTTTTGCCGGCCGCCTTGCACAGACGTTCGTGAATCGGCTCGGCGGCCATCACGTCGGCCAGCGCCGCTTCCAGCAGGCCGATTGGGTTATGCTCGCTCGGCGTCAGGTACTGGCCGCGCCCCAGACGGCTGCGGGTGGCGGAAGGCACCTGCAGGATCTTGGCCAACTGATGATCCAGGCGATCGGACGGCGCGGTATGCACGCGGCCGAACGGGAAGACCACGAAGCGCAGCGCGCCGGCGATAAAGCGGTTCGGGAAGTTGCGCAGCAGATCATCCAGCGCCTGTTCGGCTTTATGCAGGCTGTCTTGCACGCCCCAATGCACCAGCGGCAGATCTTCTTTCTGACGGCCTTCGTCGTCAAAGCGTTTCAGCACGGCGGAAGCCAAATACATCTGGCTGAGGATATCCCCCAGGCGAGCGGAGATGCGCTCACGGCGCTTCAGGCTGCCGCCCAGCACGCCCATGGAAACGTCCGACAGCAGCGCCAGGTTGGCGCTCAGGCGGTTCAGCTGCTGATAGTAACGACGGGTCGCGTCCTTGGTTGGCGTGGCGCTGGTGCGGCCGTTGGTCAGGCCCAGCCAGAAGCTGCGTACCTTGTTGCTGCCGACGTGGCCCAGGTGGCCGAACAGCGATTTATCGAAGGCGTTCAGATCGTTGTTCTGCGCCGCCGCCATTTCATCCAGCACATAAGGATGGCAGCGGATCGCGCCCTGACCGAAGATCATCATGGTGCGGGTCAGGATGTTCGCGCCTTCCACCGTGATGGCGATCGGTGCCCCCTGATAAGCGCGAGCCAGGAAGTTGGATTCGCCCAGCATGATGCCTTTACCGCCGGCGATATCCATGGCGTCAACGATCGACTGCTGGCCGCGGTGCGTGCAGTGGTATTTGACGATGGCCGACAGCACGGCCGGCTTCTCGCCCTGCACCAGCGCATAGGTGATCAGCGAAGCGGCGGCGTCCATCACATAGGTGTTGCCGGCGATGCGCGCCAACGGTTCCTCGATCCCTTCCATCTTGCCGATGGAGATCTTGAACTGACGGCGAATGTGCGCGTAGGCGCCGGTCGCCAGGGCGATGGATTTCAGGCTGCCGGTAGAGTTGGACGGCAGGGTGATGCCGCGGCCGACCGACAGGCACTCAACCAGCATGCGCCAGCCCTGGCCGGCCATTTTCGGCCCGCCGATGATGTAATCGATCGGCACGAACACGTCGGTGCCGCGGGTTGGGCCGTTCTGGAACGGCACGTTCAGCGGGAAGTGACGGTTGCCGATTTCCACGCCCGGGGTGCTGGTCGGGATCAGCGCACAGGTGATGCCCGGGGATTCGTTGTCGCTCAGCAGGCGGTTCGGGTCATGCAGTTTGAACGCCAGGCCCAGTACGGTGGCGACCGGCGCCAACGTGATGTAGCGCTTGTTCCAGGTCAGGCGCATGCCCAGCACCTGCTTGCCTTGCCATTCGCCCATGCACACGGTGCCGACGTCCGGGATCGCGCCGGCATCGGAACCCGCTTCCGGGCTGGTCAGCGCGAAGCATGGGATTTCGTCGCCGCGCGCCAGGCCCGGCAGATAGTGGTTTTTCTGTTCTTCGGTACCGTAGTGCTGCAGCAGTTCGCCCGGGCCGAGGGAGTTCGGGACGCCGACGGTGATCGCCAGGATGCCGGAAACGCCGGCCAGTTTTTGCAGCACCATCGCCTGAGCGTAAGGGGAGAATTCCAGACCGCCGTACTCTTTCTTGATGATCATCGCGAAGAAACGGTGTTCTTTCAGGTACGCCCAGAGTTCTGGCGGCAGATCGGCCAGTTCGTGGGTGATCTGGAAGTCGTTGGCCATGCGGCAGGCTTCTTCCACCGGGCCGTCGATAAACGCCTGCTCTTCTTCCGTCAGGCGCGGTTTCGGGTAGCTGTGCAGCTTGTTCCAGTCCGGCGCACCGCGGAACAGATCGCCTTCCCACCAAGTGGTGCCGGCGTCGATCGCTTCCTTCTCGGTGGTGGACATCGGCGGCATCACCTTGCGGAAGGCGCGCAGCGCCGGCGCGGAGAGCAGGGAACGGCGCACAGAGGAAAGGTTCAGCGGCAGCAGCACGATCGCCAGCGGCAGCAACAGCCAGAAGCTCCACAGGCCGATAGCGCCCATGACGGCGGTGTACGCCACCAGGATCAGGCTGCTGAGGGTAAGGTTCACTCGGTGGTAGAACACCACGCCGAGGAGAGCCAGGAAAACGACGATACTAAGAACCATCATAAGAAGCTCCGAAGTAGTAAGAGGTCTGACCTGTTGTGTGTATGTAATAGGTTTTAGTACAAGGCAGAATTTTTATCAATGCGTTTACAGTTTAATTACAACTCAGGTCACAAACTGACAGCACCAATCATCAAAAACCTCTCCGCTTCCTTAACCGGCGCGCTGTTTGGCCGAGAATGCTTCTCGCTGTTTCCGCGATCCGGTACACTGCGGAGCGGAAGATTTGACGATAACAAGAGGTTCCTCATGTACCACGACCTTATTCGCAGTGAACTGAACGAAGCGGCTGATACCCTGGCGAAATTTATCAATGACGACGCCAACATCGACGCCATCCAACGCGCGGCGGTGCTGCTGGCGGATTCCTTCAAAGCCGGCGGTAAAGTGATTTCCTGCGGCAACGGCGGTTCCCATTGCGACGCGATGCATTTCGCCGAAGAGCTGACCGGCCGCTACCGCGAAAACCGCCCGGGCTACCCGGCGATTGCCATCTCGGACGTGAGCCACCTGTCCTGCGTCAGCAACGACTTCGGCTATGAGTATGTGTTCTCGCGCTATGTGGAAGCGGTGGGCCGCGAAGGCGACGTGCTGCTGGGCATTTCCACCTCCGGCAACTCCGGCAACATCCTCAAGGCTATCGATGCGGCGCGTGCCAAGGGGATGAAAGTGATCACCCTGACCGGCAAGGACGGCGGCAAGATGGCGGGTTCCGCCGATGTGGAAATTCGCGTGCCGCACTTCGGTTACGCCGATCGCATTCAGGAAATCCACATTAAAGCGATTCACATCTTGATTCAGCTGATCGAAAAAGAGATGGTTAAGGCGTAATAGCCTTCGGGGGGCTGAGGCTCCCCATGAATAAGACTGCGGGCGCCGCATGTATGCCGTGTCCGCACAGTCTGTGTCAGTGTGGTTAAGGAGTGCTGGCGATGTGTGAACTGCTCGGGATGAGCGCAAACGTACCGACCGATATCTGCTTCAGCTTTACCGGCCTGGTACAGCGCGGCGGCCGCACCGGGCCGCATAAGGATGGCTGGGGCATTACCTTCTATGAAGGGAACGGCTGCCGCACATTCAAGGATCCGCAGCCGAGCTTCAACTCGCCGATCGCCCGCCTGGTGCAGGACTACCCGATCAAGTCTTGCGCGGTGGTGTCCCATATTCGCCAGGCCAACCGTGGCGAAGTGGCGTTGGAAAACACCCATCCGTTCACCCGCGAACTGTGGGGTCGCAACTGGACCTACGCGCACAACGGCCAATTGAAAGGCTATCGTCAGTTGGATACCGGCACGTTCCGCCCGGTCGGCCAGACTGACAGCGAATATGCCTTCTGCTGGCTGTTGCACCAGCTGGCGCTGAAATATCCGCGCACCCCGAGCCAGTGGCCGGCGGTATTCCGCTACATTGGCCTGTTGGCGAGCCAACTGCGCAAGAAAGGGGTATTCAATATGCTGTTGTCGGACGGGCGCTTCGTGATGGCGTATTGCTCCACCAACCTGTATTGGATTACGCGCCGCGCGCCGTTCGGCAAGGCGACGCTGCTTGATCAGGACGTGGAGATTGATTTTCAGCAACAGACCACACCGAACGATGTGGTCACGGTGATCGCCACCCAACCGCTGACCGCCAACGAAACCTGGCACAAGATTGAGCCAGGCGAGTTCGCGTTATTTCACTTCGGTGAGCGGCTTGTTCTGAGCGAAGGGGTTGGTGTTGGGCGTCGGGCTGGCTGACGCGTACTGCGTCATCATGCCGCCGCTGCTCATCAGCGGTTGACCCAAGACGTACTGGCCATTGACCACGCCCATTGTCGGCGGTTGGCGGTTCTTCGCGAAGTAATCATAGCCCGGCTTCAGCTGGCGCCAGAAGGCGATATAGCTNGATGACGCATGGCGTTTCAGGTTCTGTTCGGTCATGCGGAACGGGTAGATGCTGATGTCGACGCGGCTTTGGCCATAGGCGAAGGCGGCTTCGACGTAGCGATAGATCTCATCCATATAGGTGTTGGTCATCGCGTAACAGCCGATCGATTTACATTCGCCGTGGATCATCAGATAAGCGCCGGAATAGCCCTGCGACTTGTCGTAATCGTTAGGGAAACCGATATTGATCGCCCGATAATACTTGCTGTCGGGTTTCAGATGGCGCGCGTCAACGCTATAAAAGCCTTCAGGACTTTTAAAGTCGCCTTCACGACGTTTAGGACCCAGCCCGCCGGAGAAATTACAGATCGGGAACGTGTTGACCAGGCGGAATTCATTGCCCATTCTGGCATACAATTCCAGCTTGCGTTCCTCTTTGAAGATCTGAATATAGACCGGCGAACCCAATAATTGCTGTTTAACTACCGGCGCTTCGGGTACCTGCTCGCTGGCGCTGCAGGCCGTGATCATCGGCATAGAAACAAGCATCGCAAACAACAGCGCGATTTTGCTCATTATAATTCCTGCTTATATTTATCTGCCGGCGTAATCAACCTGGCCAGCATGCCACTGATTATTGTTTTTACTGCTGCAAAACACCGCCAGATTACCAGCGCGTTTATTTTTAGCAATACGTGATATGTATAAAAAAACGACAAAGCTCGATAAAAGTGAAATGACCGGCAGATTTTAACGATAAGTAGTGAAAAACAGGCGAAATTTAATTGCGTTTGCTTGACCCAAGTCACGACGGAACGCAGAACAATGTTGCGAACAATGTTAATATTCTCTCTTCAATTTAACGCGCGGTGGCGATTGAAGCGGCGGGGGTTATGGCATATAACCCGGCCGTTTCGGTGGTTATTTGGCTACAGGCCGTTAACACATCGATTGTCACGCAAATAACGGAGAGGGGGGAATCAAGGGAATGCGCGTTACCCCATATATTCACTGCGAGAAAGTTCATGTTGGGCGTGCCGTCGTGCGCACTGCCCGGCAATCCTGGCATCGTCCGCACCCGCCTCTGGGGCCGGGCAGACGTGTAAACCAAACTACATCGTATAAATCCTATGATTAAGATCAGAAAAGGGTTAGATCTGCCGATAGCCGGGGTTCCGGTTCAGGCGATCCAAGATGGCCCGAACATTCAGCATGTCGCCCTGCTTGGGGAAGAGTATGTCGGAATGCGCCCCTCCATGCTGGTGCAGGAAGGCGATACCGTTAAGAAAGGCCAGGCGTTGTTCGAAGATAAGAAAAACCCCGGGGTTTTCTTCACGGCACCCGCCAGCGGCCGCATCGCCGCGATTAACCGCGGCGAGCGGCGCGTATTGCAATCGGTGGTGATTGCGCTGGAAAACGGCGGCGACGATCAGCTCGAGTTTGCGCACTATCCGCTGGGTGAACTGAGCCAGCTGCCGCGTGAACAGGTCGAAAGCGAACTGATCGCCAGCGGCCTGTGGACCGCGCTGCGCACCCGTCCGTTCAGCAAAACGCCGAGCCCCGGCAGCGAGCCGCGCGCCATTTTCGTCACCGCGATGGATACCCAGCCGTTGGCCGCCGACCCGCAGGTGATCATCGCCGAACAGCAGGCGGCGTTTAACGCCGGGCTGGTGGTGTTGGCGCGCCTGACGGCGGGCAAGGTACACGTATGCCACGCCGCCGGCGCCTCGGTTGGGCAGCAAAGCGGCTCGCAGATCGCCTACAGCGAATTCGCCGGCCCGCATCCCGCCGGGCTGGCGGGCACCCACATTCATTTCCTTGAACCGGTCAGCCTGAAGAAAATCGTTTGGCACATCGGTTACCAGGATGTCATCGCCATCGGCACGCTGTTCACCACCGGCAAGCTCGATACCCGCCGTGTGGTGGCGCTGGCCGGGCCGCAAGTGGCGCAGCCGGCGCTGCTGCGCACCCGCCTGGGGGCCAGCCTCGATGAGCTGACCGCCGGCCGCCTGAAAGGCGGCGAGAATCGGGTGATCTCCGGTTCGGTGCTGAACGGCATGCACGCCGCCGGGCCGAACGCCTGGCTCGGCCGCTTCCACTCGCAGGTGTCGGTGTTGGAGGAAGGGCGCGACAAAGAGCTGTTCGGTTGGATCGTGCCCTCACCGAACAAATTCTCCATTACCCGCACCACGCTGGGCCACTTCCTGAAGAACAAACTGTTCGCTTTCTCAACCACCACTAACGGCGGCGAGCGCGCCATGGTGCCGATCGGCAACTATGAGCGGGTGATGCCGCTGGATATTTTGCCGACGCTGCTGCTGCGCGATTTGCTGGCGGGCGACAGCGACAGCGCGCAAGCGCTGGGCTGCCTGGAACTGGATGAGGAAGATCTGGCGCTGTGCACCTTCGTTTGCCCCGGCAAGTATGAGTACGCGCCGGTGCTGCGCGAGGTGCTGACCAAGATTGAGCAGGAAGGATAACCGATGGGCCTGAAGAATTATTTCGAGAAGATAGAGCATCACTTCACGCCGGGCGGCAAACTGGAAAAGTGGTACCCGCTGTATGAAGCGACCACCACGGTGTTTTACACCCCCGGCACGGTGACGCGCGGCGCTTCGCACGTGCGCGACGCCATCGATTTGAAGCGCATGATGATCCTGGTGTGGCTGGCGGTGTTCCCGGCGATGTTCTGGGGCATGTACAACGTCGGCCAGCAGGCAATCCCGGCGCTGCACCATCTGTACAGCGGCGACGCTCTGCAACAGGTGCTGGCGGGCGACTGGCATTATCGCCTGGCGCAGTGGCTCGGCGCCTCGCTGGCGGCCGACGCCGGCTGGGTCAGCAAGATGGTGCTGGGCGCCTGTTACTTCCTGCCGATCTACGCCGTGGTATTCGTCGTCGGCGGCTTCTGGGAAGTGCTGTTCGCCATTATCCGCAAGCATGAGGTCAACGAAGGCTTCTTCGTCACGTCCATCCTGTTCGCGCTGATCGTGCCGCCGACCCTGCCGCTGTGGCAGGCCGCGCTGGGCATCACCTTCGGCGTGGTGGTGGCCAAAGAGATCTTCGGCGGCACCGGGCGCAACTTCCTCAACCCGGCGCTGGCCGGCCGCGCCTTCCTGTTCTTCGCCTATCCGGCGCAGATCTCCGGCGATTTGGTGTGGACCTCCGCGGACGGTTTCTCCGGCGCGACGCCGCTGGCGCAGTGGAGCGCGGGCGGGGCGCACAGCCTGAGCAACGTGGCCACCGGCCAGTCCATCAGCTGGCTGGACGCTTTCCTCGGCAACATTCCCGGCTCGATCGGTGAGGTGTCCACGCTGATGATCCTGATCGGCGGGGCGATTATCCTGTTCGGCCGCGTGGCCTCCTGGCGCATCGTCGCCGGCGTAATGCTCGGCATGGTGGCTTCCGCCCTGTTGTTCAACGCCATCGGTTCGGACACCAACCCGATGTTCGCCATGCCGTGGTACTGGCATCTGGTGCTGGGCGGCTTCGCCTTCGGCATGATCTTTATGGCGACCGACCCGGTTTCCGCCTCCTTCACCAATAAGGGGAAATGGTGGTACGGCATTCTGATTGGCGTGATGTGCGTGCTGATTAGGGTAGTCAACCCCGCCTATCCGGAAGGCATGATGCTGGCGATCCTGTTCGCCAACCTGTTCGCGCCGCTGTTCGATTATCTGGTGGTGCAGGCCAACATCAAGCGGAGAAAAGCCCGTGGCGAATGAAGCGAAAAACGACGGCATCGGTAAAACGCTGCTGGTAGTGCTGCTGCTGTGTCTGGTGTGTTCAGTGGTGGTGGCGGGCTCCGCCGTCGGACTGAAGTCCAAACAGCAGGAGCAAAAGCTGCTCGACAAGCAGCGCAATATTCTCGACGTAGCCGGCCTGTTGCAGCCGAAAATGGAGAGCGAGCAGGTCAAGCGCCTGTACAGCGAGCGCATCGAACCGCGCCTGGTGGATCTGAACAGCGGCGAGTTTGTCGCCGGCAAGGCGGCGGCGTTCGATCTGGGCGCCGCGCTGCGCGACGACGCCAAAAGCGTGGCGCTGGCGGCGGGCGACGATCCGGCCGGCATCAAGCGCCGCAGCAACCAAGCGGAAATCTACCTGGTGCGCGATGAAAGCGGCCAGGTGAACAAGATTGTGCTGCCGGTATACGGCACCGGTCTGTGGTCGATGATGTACGCCTTCGTGGCGCTGGATAATGACGGCAACACGGTCAAGGGCATCACCTACTACGACCAGGGGGAAACCCCGGGGCTGGGCGGGGAGGTCGAGAACCCGTCCTGGCGCCAGCAGTGGGTCGGCAAACAGCTGTTCGACGACAATGGCCAGCCGGCGATCCGCGTGGTGAAAGGCGGCGCGCGTCAGGGGGATGTGCATGGTGTGGACGGCCTGTCCGGCGCCACGCTGACCTCCAACGGCGTACAGCATACGTTTGATTTCTGGTTGGGCGAGCACGGCTTCGGCCCGTTCCTGAAAAAAGTTCGTGAAGGAGCGCTGAAAAATGGCTGATTCCAAAGAGATAAAGCGGGTCCTGCTGGGGCCGCTGTTCGACAATAACCCAATCGCTCTTCAGGTGCTGGGCGTCTGTTCGGCGCTGGCGGTGACCACCAAGCTGGAGACGGCGGTGGTGATGACCATTGCGGTGACGCTGGTGACCGCGTTCTCCAGCTTCTTCATCTCGCTGATCCGTCACCATATTCCCAACAGCGTGCGCATCATCGTGCAGATGGCGATCATCGCCTCGCTGGTGATCGTGGTCGATCAGCTGCTGCGCGCTTATGCGTTCGAGATCTCCAAGCAGCTGTCGGTGTTCGTCGGCCTGATCATCACCAACTGTATCGTGATGGGGCGCGCCGAGGCCTACGCCATGAAGTCGCCGCCGATCGAGAGCTTTATGGACGGCATCGGCAACGGGCTGGGCTACGGGGTGATCCTGGTGCTGGTCGGTTTCCTGCGCGAGCTGATCGGCTCCGGCAAGCTGTTCGGCGTGCCGGTGCTGGAAACGGTGCAGAACGGCGGCTGGTATCAGCCGAACGGCCTGTTCCTGCTGGCGCCGAGCGCGTTCTTCATCATCGGCCTGCTGATCTGGNTGCTGCGCACCCTGAAGCCGGCGCAGATCGAAAAGGAGTAAAGGCCGATGGAACACTATATCAGCCTGTTTGTGCGCGCGGTGTTCGTTGAGAACATGGCGCTGGCGTTCTTCCTCGGGATGTGTACCTTCCTGGCGGTGTCGAAGAAGGTCTCGACCGCCTTTGGCCTGGGCATCGCGGTGACCATCGTGCTCGGCATTTCGGTGCCGGTGAACAACCTGGTCTACAACCTGATCCTGCGCGACGGCGCGCTGGTGGAAGGCGTCGATCTGAGCTTCCTCAACTTCATCACCTTCATCGGCGTGATTGCGGCGCTGGTGCAGATTCTGGAGATGATCCTCGATCGTTTCTTCCCGTCGCTGTATAACGCGCTCGGCATCTTCCTGCCGCTCATCACCGTGAACTGCGCCATCTTCGGCGGCGTGTCATTCATGGTGCAGCGCGACTACAACTTCGCCGAATCGGTGGTGTACGGCTTTGGTTCCGGCACCGGCTGGATGCTGGCGATCGTCGCCATGGCGGGGATCCGCGAAAAACTCAAGTATGCCAACGTGCCGGCAGGGCTGCGCGGCCTGGGCATTACCTTTATCACCACCGGACTGATGGCGCTGGGCTTCATGTCCTTCTCCGGTGTTCAGTTGTAAAGGCGGGAAGAATTTATGGAAATTATTTTAGGCGTCGCAATGTTCACCGCCATCGTGATGGTGCTGGTGTTGCTGATCCTGTTCGCCAAGTCGAAGCTGGTGAATACCGGCGACATTGCGGTGGAAATTAACGGCGATCTGGATAAGAGCTTCCATGCGCCGGCGGGCGACAAGCTGCTCAACGTGCTCTCCAGCCAGGGGATTTTCGTCTCCTCGGCCTGTGGCGGCGGCGGTTCCTGCGGCCAGTGCCGGGTGGTGATCAAAGAGGGCGGCGGCGATATCCTGCCGACCGAACTCTCGCACATCAACAAGCGCGAAGCGAAAGAGGGTTGTCGCCTGGCGTGCCAGGTGAACGTGAAGCAGAACCTGAAGATCGAGCTGCCGGAAGAGATTTTCGGCGTGAAGAAATGGGAGTGTGAGGTTATCTCCAACGATAACAAAGCCACCTTTATCAAAGAGCTGAAGCTGAAGATCCCCGATGGCGAAGACGTGCCGTTCCGCGCGGGCGGCTTCATCCAGATCGAAGCGCCGGCGCACGACATCAGCTACGCCGACTTCGACGTGCCGCAGGAGTATCGCGGCGACTGGGACAAGTTCAACCTGTTCCGCTACCGCTCGACGGTGAACGACACCACGGTGCGCGCCTACTCGATGGCCAACTACCCGGAAGAAAAGGGCATCATCATGCTCAACGTGCGTATCGCCACGCCGCCGCCGAACAATCCGGACGTGCCGCCGGGCATCATGTCTTCCTATATCTGGTCGCTGAAGCCGGGCGACAAGGTGACCATCTCCGGGCCGTTCGGCGAGTTCTTCGCCAAGGACACCGATGCCGAAATGATCTTCATCGGCGGCGGCGCAGGCATGGCGCCGATGCGCTCGCACATCTTCGATCAGCTCAAGCGTCTGAACTCGAAGCGCAAGATCACTTTCTGGTACGGCGCGCGTTCGCTGCGCGAGATGTTCTATGAAGACGATTTCAACCAGCTGCAGGCGGAGAACGAAAACTTCACCTGGCACGTGGCGCTGTCGGATCCGCAGCCGGAAGATAACTGGACCGGCTACACCGGCTTTATCCATAATGTTCTGCTGGAGAACTACCTGAAGAACCACCCGGCGCCGGAAGACTGCGAGTTTTACATGTGCGGGCCGCCGATGATGAACGCCGCGGTGATCAAGATGCTCAAAGATCTGGGCGTCGAAGACGAAAACATCATGCTGGATGACTTTGGTGGCTAAATTGCGCGCATTGGCGACGAAGAACTGGCTGGCGGGCGTGGCGCTGAGCGCCACCCTGCTGCTGACCGGCTGCGGGCCGGAACAGGTGGACCTGACGGGTAAAACCATGGGCACCTCGTATTCGATCCGTTACGTGACCGGCGAAGATACGCCGTCGGCGCGCGAGATGCAGGCGGAGATCGACAAACGGCTGGAGCAGGTGAACGATCAGATGTCCACCTACCGGCCGGATTCCGAGCTGAGCCGCTTCAACGCCAGCCGCGACATTGACCGGCCGTTCCCGGTTTCGCCGGCCACCGCCAAAGTGGTGCGCGAAGCGCTGCGCATCAATCGCGTCACCGATGGCGCGCTGGACGTGACCGTCGGGCCGCTGGTCAACCTGTGGGGCTTCGGCCCGGAAGGGCGGCCGGATAAGGTGCCGAGCGAGGCGGAGCTGGCGCACCGCCGCGCCTGGACCGGCGCCGATAAACTGGCGGTGCAGGGCAGCGCGCTGGTGAAAAGCATCCCCGAGCTGTATGTCGACCTGTCTTCGATCGCCAAAGGATACGGCGTGGACGTGGTGGCGGAGTATCTGCAATCGAAACACGTGAAAGACTACATGGTGGATATCGGCGGTGAAGTTCGCACCCGCGGGCGCAACGGCGAGCAAAAGCCGTGGCGCATCGCCATCGAGCGCCCGACCACCGGCGCGCAGCAGCAGGCGCAGCTGGTGATCCAACCGGGGGAGATGTCGATCGCCACCTCGGGTGACTATCGCAACTACTTCGAGCAGGACGGGGTGCGCTATTCGCACACCATCGATCCGATCACCGGGCGCCCGATCCATCATCGGCTGGTGTCGATCACCGTGCTGAGCCCGACCTGCATGACCGCCGACGGCCTGTCCACCGGCCTGAACGTGATGGGGCCGGAGCGCGGCATGGCGCTGGCCAACCTGCTCGGCATTCCGGTGTTCATGATCGTGAAAACCGCCGACGGGTTTGAGGAGCGTTATTCAGACGCGTTCAAGCCCTATCTGAAAAAGCGTTCGTGAGGTTGCTATGTTGACGGTATTCGCCGCTACTTTCGTGTTGTTCCTGCTGATCGTCGGCGGCATGTCGCTGGGCTATGTGTTCAAACGCAAAAGCCTGCAGGGCAGCTGCGGCGGCATCACCGCGCTGGGCATGGAGAAAGTCTGCGACTGCCCGGAGCCGTGCGATGCGCGCAAAAAGCGCGAAGCCAAAGCGGCGCAGCGGCGCGAGCAGTTGGAAAAGCACCGTATTCTGTAGCGAAGTGAAAACCCGGCCCTGGCCGGGTTTTTTTATTTCGCCTTGCGGAAACTTTTCGCCTCGGCCGGCGAGTTGACCATCACGCCGTCGGCGCCCAGCGCCAGCGCCTGCTGATACGCCTGCAGCGTGTTGACGCCGAACAGAATGATGTGCGCCGGGCCCTGCGAGCGGAAACAATCCATCGACTCTTTATCCCAGGTCAGAAACGCCTTCGACCGCCCTTCGCCGAGGGTGTACTTCTCCACCACTTCCACCTCGCGCTTCAGCTCCAGCCCGTACCAGCGCGGCTGCCGGTTGTCCGGTTTGACATCGCACTGGTGCGCCATGGTGACGTTGGCCAGCAGCGTGCGGGTTTCGTCGCGGCTTTCGAAGCGCGGGACGGCCGGCGGCAGCGCCTGCAGGTATTTGGCGTCGGTAGAGTAGACGCGGGTGCGATTCAGGCTGTCGGTGCTTTCCAGCGTCGCCAGCAGCGCCTGGCCAAACTGCGCCGGATCGGCATCCGGGGATTTGATGTCCAGATAGAAAGTCACGCGCGGAAAGGCCTTCAACACCTCATCCAGCCGCGGAATGCCGATACCCTGGCCGCGGAACGGATGCGCATCGCCTTTGGCGAACGCCCAACCGGCGTCGGTCTTGGCCAGCTGCGCGGCGGTATAGGCAGAAACCGGGCCCTGCCGATTGGTCAGCGCCTTCAGATCCGAGGGGCGATACAGCACGATGACGCCGTCTTTGGATGCTTGCAGGGTGATCCAGATGGCGTCGGCGCCGTTTTTCAGCGCGGTTTCGATGGCGATGCGAGTGTTTTCCGGCGCATCGGCGGTGCCGCCGCGATGGGCGACGATCGCCGGCGCATGACCGGCGGCGGCGCTGGCCGCCAGCGCGCTCAGCGACAGCGCGGAAGCCAGCAGCAAATGAGAAAATCTGATCATGTAGGGTACCTTGTCGTTATCGTTGTGGTGAGCCGCACGGGATGGCGGAAATCATACTATTGAAAAATTAAGCTTTTTTAACAACGCGGAAATATCTGTCAGAAACGCCGCTTTCCTCGAAGCCTGCGGCCTTGAGCTTTTGGTACCTGGCTGTATACTTATACAGTATTATTGGAGGGTGCGATGCGTAAAATCATTCATGTCGATATGGACTGCTTCTTCGCGGCAGTGGAGATGCGCGACGATCCCAGCCTGCGCGATATCCCGCTGGCGATTGGCGGTAGCGCCGATCGCCGCGGGGTGATCAGCACCGCCAACTACCCGGCGCGGCGCTACGGCGTGCATAGCGCCATGTCCACGGCGATGGCGCTCAAACTGTGCCCGCATCTCACCCTGCTGCCGGGGCGCATGGCGGCCTACAAAGAAGCTTCGCAGCACATCCGTGAAATCTTTGCCCGCTATACCCCGTTGATCGAGCCGCTTTCGCTCGACGAGGCCTACCTCGACGTGACCGACAGCCCGCAATGCAACGGTTCGGCGACGCTGATCGCCCAGGAAATCCGTCAGGCGATCGCCGACGAGCTGAACCTCACCGCGTCGGCCGGCATCGCGCCAATCAAGTTTCTCGCCAAAATCGCCTCCGAGATGAACAAGCCGAACGGGCAATACGTGATCACCCCGGCGCAGGTGCCGGCGTTTTTGCAGCAGCTGCCGCTCAGCAAGATCCCCGGCGTCGGCAAGGTGACCGCCAAGCGGCTGGAGGAAGTGGGGCTTATCACCTGCGCCGACGTGCAGCAATACGATTTGGCGCAGCTGCTCAAGCGCTTCGGCAAGTTCGGCCGGGTGCTGTGGGAGCGCTGTCAGGGCATCGATCGGCGCGAAATCTCTCCTGAGCGGCTGCGCAAATCGGTGGGGGTGGAGCGCACGCTGGCGGAGGATATTCACGACTGGGAAGACTGCGAAACGCTGATTATCGACAAACTCTATCCCGAGCTGGAGATGCGGCTGCGCAAGGTGAAGCCGGATCTGCACATCGCCCGGCAGGGCGTGAAGCTGAAGTTTCAGGATTTTCAGCAAACGACCCAGGAGCACGTCTTCCCGGTGCTGAACCGGCAGGATTTGCTGGAGGTGGCGCGGCAGGCGTGGCGCGAGCGGCGCGAAGGACGCGGCGTGCGGCTGGTGGGGCTGCATGTGACGCTGCTCGATCCGCAGCTGGAGCGGCAGCTGGCGCTGCCTTGGGAATAAAAAAGCCGGCGAGTCGCCGGCTTTTTGCGTTAAGCGCGCAGATTACGCGCGCTCAGGGATCGCTTTCAGCAGCGAGGTCAGCAGCTTCCAGTACAGGCCGACGCTTTCGATATGCACTTGCTCATCCGGCGAGTGCGGGCCGGTGATGGTTGGCCCGATCGATACCATGTCCATGTTTGGATACGGCTTTTTGAACAGACCGCATTCCAGGCCGGCGTGGATCACCATGATGTTCGGCGTCTTGTCGAACAGATCCTGATACAGCTCGCGCACCAGGTGCATCACCGGCGAGTCGGCGTCCGGCTGCCAGCCCGGGTAGCCGCCCTTCGGCGCCACTTTAGCACCGGCCAGCTGGCCCAGCGCGGTCAGCATCTCGACCACGTAATCTTTGCCGCTGTCGATCAGAGAGCGGATCAGGCAGATGATTTCCGCTTCATTTTCGCTGGTGGTGACCACGCCGACGTTCAGCGAGGTTTCCACTACGCCTTTGACCGCGTCGCTCATGCGGATCACGCCGTTCGGCGTGCCGTTCAGCAGCGCCAGGAAGCGCTGTTGGCTGTCGGCGCTCAACGCCTGCGAAGCGCTGGTGGCCGGCTCCAGCAGCACGGTGATGTTCTTCTCTTTGGCGGAGAGTTCGTTCTGCAGCACGGCCAGGAACTCCTGGCTCAGCGCTTTCAGCGCGTCGGCTTTGTCCGCCGGCACCGCTACCACCGCGGAGGCTTCACGCGGGATGGCGTTGCGCAGGGTGCCGCCGTTCAGGTCCAGCACGCGCAGGTTCAGCGCCGCCGCATGGGCGAACAGGAAGCGCGCCAGCAGTTTGTTGGCGTTGCCCAGCCCGACGTGGATCTCGGCGCCGGAATGGCCGCCTTTCAGGCCCTTGAGGGTCAGCTTCAGGGTTTGGTAACCGGCCGGCACCGCTTCGCGCTGCAGCGGCAGGGTGGTGATGAAGTCGATACCGCCGGCGCAACCCATGTAGATTTCGCCTTCTTCTTCGGAATCGGTATTGATCAGGATGTCCGCCTGCAGCCAGTTCGGCTGCAGCCCGAAGGCGCCGTCCATGCCGGCTTCTTCGGTCATGGTCAGCAGCACTTCCAGCGGGCCGTGCTCAACGCTGTCGTCGGCCAGCACCGCCAGGGCGGAGGCCATGCCGATGCCGTTGTCGGCGCCCAGCGTGGTGCCGCGCGCTTTCACCCACTCGCCGGCGATATAAGGCTGGATCGGATCCTTGGCGAAGTCGTGCACGGTGTCGTTATTCTTTTGCGGCACCATGTCCAGGTGCGCCTGCAACGCGACCGGCTTGCGGTTTTCCATGCCTTTGGTGGCCGGCTTGCGCAGCAGGATATTGCCGACCTGATCGCGCTCAGCGTGCAGGTTCTTTTCTTTGGCCCAGGTGAGGATGTGCTGCGCCAGCGCTTCTTCATGATAAGAAGGGTGCGGGATAGAACAGATCTTGGCGAAAATATCCCACAGCGGCTGTGGCGAAAGCTGAGACAATTCAGACACTATAAGTCTCCTGTGACGGCAGGCTCCGACAGGACGGGCGTGCCGCGCGGTTAAGGTGAGCGGGTATCTGTGCGTCGTGGCACGATCGTCAGAGAATATCACTTTATTTCCGGCGGTGCGCCCCCCGTATTGTGCGGTTTAAGCGCTTGATCACACGGCTTCGCGGCGGGAATGCTCGCTTTTTCAGCATCAATCACCGAAAAGCCGCCCGGCGGAAATCGCGAGGTTTTCCTCGGTACAGCTGGAATTCAACGCGGCCAGTCTCTATAATCTCGCGCAACCTTTTTTCCCCTGAACTATAAAGTAAGCCGCTTCACCAACCGGCTGGGACACGATTCTATGAGCGAAAAATACGTTGTTACCTGGGATATGCTGCAAATACATGCACGCAAGCTGGCGCACCGCCTGCTGCCTGCCGACAAATGGACCGGCATCATTGCCGTCAGCCGCGGCGGCCTGGTGCCGGCGGGCCTGCTGGCGCGCGAGCTGGGCATCCGCTATGTGGATACCGTCTGCATTTCCAGCTATGACCATGACAACCAGCGCGAAATGAAAGTGCTCAAGCGCGCCGAAGGCGACGGTGAAGGCTTCATCGTGGTGGACGATCTGGTGGATACCGGCGGCACCGCGAAAGCGATCCGCGACATGTACCCGAAAGCGCATTTCGTCACCATCTTCGCCAAGCCGGCGGGCCGTCCGCTGGTGGACGACTACGTGATCGACATCCCGCAGGACACCTGGATTGAGCAGCCATGGGACATGGGCGTCAGCTTCGTTCCCCCTATCGGCGGTCGCTAAGCCCAGCCAGTTCCAAGTCAACGCCCGGTTATGCCGGGCGTTTGTTTAATGATAAACGTGATGGCGTTGTCAGGCTTACCGAAGGCAAGATATAAAAAATAAGGAAAATCAATTTATTGATTTTCGGCTGTTGACCACAAAGGAGGAAAAACCACGCTTTTTCCTCCTTTGTCAGCCGCCTGACGCCCGGTTATGCCGGGCATTTGCGTTATCTTGGTTTATCCCGCCAGAGTTAGGTACACTACCTCCAGTTAAGTAGGCCTGTTGCGGCCTATCGCCAGATTTACGGAGGCTGTTGTTACCATGGCACAGGCCAACCTTTCTGAAATTCTTTTCAAGCCCAAATTCAAACACCCCGAAACCTCGACGCTGGTGCTGCGCGCGCGCAACAAAGTGAGCGCCGCCATGCATTCCGCATTGGAAGGCGACACCACCGGCAGCTGGTATCGCATGCTGAACCCGCTGCTGTGGGCCTGGCGCGGCGTCAGCCCGATCGAAATCCACGAAGTGTTGGCGCGCATCGCCGCCTCGGACGCCGAGCGCAGCAACCCGCAGCGGCTGGATACCGTGGTGGGCTACCGCAACGGCAACTGGATCTACGAGTGGATCCATCAGGGCATGCAGTGGCAGCAGCGGGCGACGGAGCAGCAGGATCCGCTGCTCGGCGGCGAGTACTGGCTGAAGGCCGCGAGCCTGTACAGCATCGCCGGCTACCCGCATCTGAAGGGCGACGAGCTGGCTGAACAGGCGGAGATGCTCGCCAACCGCGCTTATGAAGAGGCGGCGCTGCTGTTGCCGTATCAGCTGAAAGAGCTGGAGTTCCGCATCGAAGGCGGCGGTTGCGTCACCGGTTTCCTGCACATGCCCGAGAAGGGCGAGGCGCCGTTCCCGACGGTGCTGATGTGCGGCAGTCTCGATACGCTGCAGACTGACTATCATCGCCTGTTCCGCGACTACCTGGCGCCGCACGGCATCGCCATGCTGACGCTCGACATGCCGTCGATCGGCTCCTCCTGCAAGTGGAAGCTGACGCAGGACTCCAGCTACCTGCACCAGCAGGTGCTGATCCAGCTGGCCTCGGTGCCGTGGGTGGATCATCAGCGGGTGAGCGCTTTCGGCTTCCGTTTCGGCGCCAACGTGGCGGTGCGCTTGGCCTATCTGGAGCCGCAGCGGCTGCGCGGCGTGGCCTGCCTGGGGCCGGTGGTGCATCGCCTGCTGTGCGACAGCAGCACCCAGTTGAACGTGCCGGACATGTATATGGACGTGCTGGCCAGCCGCATGGGCATGGCTAACGCCTCGGACAACGTGCTGAAGGTGGAGCTGAACAGCTACTCGCTAAAAATGCAGGGGCTGCTGGGGCGCCGTTGTCCGACGCCGATGATCTCCGGCTACTGGGAGCGCGATACGCTCAGCCCGAAAGAGGAGTCGCAGCTGATCGTCACCTCCTCGGTGAGCGGCAAGCTGGTCGCCATCCCGCGCACCCCGGTTTACGACAGCTTCCACCGGGCGTTGCTGCAGATGTCCGGTTGGCTGAGGGACAAAATGCGTTAATTAGTTGCTAAATTTTAACAGTTTGTTAAAAAGAGTGGTCTACATTGAGGAGGTTAGAGAATGACGTTACCGAGTGGTCACCCTAAAAGCCGACTAATGAAACGTTTTGCCAGCTTGGGGCCGTACCTGCGTGAAGGGCAATGTGAAAACGACCGTTTTTTCTTTGATTGTTTGGCCGTCTGCGTCAATGTAAAGCCCGCTCCGGAGAAGCGTGAGTTCTGGGGCTGGTGGATGGAGCTGCAGGCGGAAGAGGCGCGCTTCACCTATTCGTACCAATTCGGCCTGTTCGACAAGGAAGGCGACTGGACGGCGCAAAACATTAAGGATGATGAAGTGAACGCCAAGCTGGAAGACACCCTGCGCGACTTCCATCGCCGCCTCGGCGAGCTGCTGGCGACCATGGAGCTGGGGCTGGAACCCGCCGACGATTTCAAAGAAAAACTGATCAAACTCTCCGCCTGACCCCGTTTGACCACGTATTGTGCTGATTTCGCGTTGTGCCTGTTGGCATAACGCGTCTCTCCTGTTACAAAGACCTTTGCACTCTTCTTCTCATCATTACACACGGCAGAAATACTATGAACGGCAGCCAGACATTGGTTGTGAAATTGGGCACCAGCGTGTTGACCGGCGGATCGCTGCGTCTTAACCGCGCCCACATCGTCGAATTGGTGCGCCAGTGCGCGCAGCAACACGCCGCGGGCCACCGCATCGTCATCGTCACCTCCGGCGCCATCGCCGCCGGGCGCGAACACCTGGGCTACCCCGAGCTGCCCGCCACCATCGCCTCCAAGCAGCTGCTGGCGGCGGTGGGGCAGAGCCGGCTGATCCAGCTGTGGGAACAGCTGTTCTCCATTTACGGCATCCACGTCGGGCAGATGCTGCTGACGCGCGCCGATCTGGAAGACCGCGAGCGCTTCCTCAACGCGCGCGACACCATGACTGCGTTGCTGGACAACCGCATCGTGCCGGTAATCAATGAGAACGACGCCGTCGCCACCGCCGAAATCAAGGTGGGCGACAACGATAACCTGTCGGCGCTGGCGGCCATTCTGGCCGGGGCCGACAAACTGCTGCTGCTGACCGATCAGCAGGGCCTCTACACCGCCGATCCGCGCAACAACCCGCAGGCCGAACTGATCCGTGAAGTGCACGGCATCGACGACGCGCTGCGCGCCATCGCCGGCGACAGCGTCTCCGGTCTGGGCACCGGCGGCATGGGCACCAAGCTGCAGGCGGCCGACGTGGCCTGCCGTGCCGGCATCGACGTGGTGATCGCCGCCGGCAGTAAGCCGGGCGTGGTGGCGGACGTGATCGAAGGCAAACCGGTGGGCACCCGTTTCCACGCGCTGGAAACCCCGCTGGAAAATCGCAAGCGCTGGATCTTCGGCGCGCCGCCGGCCGGTGAGATCACCGTCGACGACGGCGCGGTGGAAGCGATGATGGCGCGCGGCAGCTCGCTGTTGCCGAAGGGCATCCGCGAAGTGAAGGGCGATTTCTCGCGCGGCGAAGTGATCCGTATCCGCAACCTGGCGGGGCGCGATCTGGCGCACGGCGTCAGCCGCTATAACAGCGATGCGATGCGGATGATCGCCGGGCACCACTCGCAGGAAATCAGCGAGATCCTCGGTTACGAATACGGTCCGGTGGCAGTGCACCGCGACGATATGATTGTCAGTTAAGGAGTGAGCATGCTGGAGCAGATGGGGAAGGCCGCCAAGCAGGCCTCCTGGCAGCTGGCGGTGCTGAGCACGGCGAAGAAGAATCAGGTGCTGTCGGTGATGGCCGACAGGCTGGAAGCCAACAGTGAGGCGATCCTGCTGGCGAACGAACAAGACATGGCGCAGGCGCGCGCCACCGGCATGAGCGAAGCGCTGCTCGATCGCCTGCTGCTGACCCCGGCGCGGTTGGCGGCGATCGCCAACGACGTGCGCCAGGTATGCCGCCTGAACGATCCGGTCGGCCACGTGCTGGACGGCAACCTGCTGGACAGCGGGCTGAAGCTGGAGCGCCGCCGGGTGCCGCTCGGCGTGATCGGCGTGATTTACGAGGCGCGGCCGAACGTCACCATCGACGTCGCCAGCCTGTGCCTGAAAACCGGCAACGCAGTGATCCTGCGCGGCGGTAAAGAGACGCACAATACCAACCAGGCTACGGTGAAAGTGATCCAGCAGGCGCTGGAACAGTGCGGCCTGCCGGCGGCGGCGGTGCAGGCGATCGACAGCCCGGATCGCGCGCTGGTGAACGAACTGCTGCGTCTGGATCGCTATGTCGACATGCTGATCCCGCGCGGTGGCGCCGGCCTGCACAAGCTGTGCCGCGAGCAATCGACCATTCCGGTGATCACCGGTGGCATCGGCGTGTGCCACACCTACGTGGATGCCGACGTCGATTTCGACAAGGCGCTGACGGTCATTGAAAACGCCAAGATCCAGCGCCCGAGCGCCTGTAACTCGCTGGAAACGCTGCTGGTGAACCGCAGCATCGCCGCCGAGTTCCTGCCTGCGCTGAGCGCCAAAATGGCGGCGGCCGGCGTGACGCTGCACGCGGCGGAAAACGCGCTGCCGCTGCTGCAGGGCGGCCCGGCGACGGTGGTGCCGGTGAACGCGGAGGATTACGACGACGAATGGCTGTCTCTGGATCTGAACGTGTTGCTGGTGGACGATATCGATCAGGCCATCGACCACATCCGCACCCACGGCACCAACCACTCCGACGCGATCCTCACCCGTTCGCTGAGCAGCGCCGAGCACTTCGTGCGCGCGGTGGACTCCTCGGCGGTGTACGTCAACGCCAGCACCCGCTTCACCGACGGCGGCCAGTTCGGCCTGGGCGCAGAAGTGGCGGTGAGCACCCAGAAACTGCACGCCCGTGGCCCGATGGGCCTGGACGCGCTGACCACCTACAAGTGGATCGGCTACGGCGACGATCTGGTGCGCAGCTAAGGCCGCATTGCGGTCATAAAGACGTCAGGGCGCAGCGGGCTGCGCCCTGATTTTTTTGTGAAGGGGGCAACGCGCGGCAGTCTGGCTGCTTGCAAAACAACCAAACGCCCCGGTGGCTATTGACTCATTTCGTGCACGGGTCTACCTTGTTCAACGCACTTCCGGCTTGCCCCGCAGGTCCGGCTCGATGCCGATATAGCTCAGTTGGTAGAGCAGCGCATTCGTAATGCGAAGGTCGTAGGTTCGACTCCTATTATCGGCACCAATTAAATCAAATAGTTACGTTAAAATTCCTAACTCTTACATCATCTGTAGAAATCCATGTAAGTGCTAGTGTAAGTAAATTTGGTCAATGCTGGTCAACGCTTTTGTCAGGTGGGCTAAGGATTTTTTAGGCTTTGGCTGGTTTAAGCTCTCATGTCTTGATACCTGATGCTGGTTTATCAATGCATTCTTGTGACACCCTTTATTCTATCATCCTCTTCAAAAAATTGTGGTCATAAGCTACTGGATTCTACTGACTGCAACAACCTGTTCACTATAAGCGATGGCTGCAACCCCTGATGTAATGCAAGGGTTGCAGCCACGTCATTATGATCTCTTCGCGTTGATCCTTCATTACTGATTCGAAATTACCTCTCATTATCCTTCAGTACCACGCTGTCTGTGTTTCATATCTCTGGACCTAAAAGGCACCTGGGCGGTGTGTTTAAAAACATGTGCAGTAACATTACTGATTTTAATGGTAACGATGCATGATGATTTAGGGTTAGTCTCGGGGACTGACCCTGTAGTAAAAAGAGATACAACGCCCTTCCTGTAGCAGATGAAACACTTCCCTGAAATTTAAGTGTGATTAATATCACAAAAATAAACCTCCATTAGTATGTTATTTATACACCGTTCAGAGTAAATGCAAATTCTGCGCAACTTCTTGCTTAACTTTCAGCATAAATCACTTTTTACGCAATAAACGCCGTGGAATTGCGGACTTTACGCAACTTCTTGCTTGATTTTGAGCAAGATCTTGCGCGCCCCGTTTTTGAATCTGGGGTGAAAAATAAAAAGTTAATCCAAAACAACAAGATAGGAAGGTGGCATGAAAATTGCTATATATTTGAACCGCCCCGGTTTTATGGGTGAGTGTTAAGTCCGGAAATTCAGGCTGTCAGAGCTTCATTCCCGATGGAAGCATAATACGCTTTTTCGGCTTAAACAGGCGGGATTTCACCGTGCTGACGTGTGACTGAATACTGAGAAGATAAATTGGTGAACGCCGCTCGTGTGGTCACTATTACTGATAACAGGAGAGATAATGTGGCAGACGGTACAGGATTACAGTTTACAGTAAAGATGGGAAATTTATCCGCCAGTACCTTTGCTGTGGTGGAATTTACGCTTGATGAAGCATTGAATAAGCCCTTTTCGCTGAGCCTGAAACTGGCGAGCCCACAGCCCGGAATTGATTTTGGGGATGTTCTGGACCAGCCCTGCGAGCTGATGGTCTGGTACAACGGTGAACTGCAACGTCGGATCAGTGGAATTGTCAGTAATTTTGCACAAGGCGATACCGGATTTCGCCGTACCCGTTATGAAGCTATTGTACAGCCTGCACTCTGGCGTACAGAACTTCGTACCAATTGTCGGATTTTTCAGCTGAAAAAGCCGCAGGATATCATTGGTGAAATACTGGAAGAGGCGGGTATCCTGGACTATGACTTTTCACTTCGTCAGGAACATATTGCCCGTGAATATTGCGTACAGTACCGGGAAAGTGATCTGGCTTTCATCACCCGTATTGCCGCAGAGGAAGGGATGTTTTTCTGGCATGAATTTGAGTCAGGGAAGCATCGGGTGGTGTTTGCTGACCATATCGGTGCGCTGGAGAAAAAGAACGATCCGTTATTCTTTAACATTGCGAATCAGGGGCTTGAACAGGGTCCCTATGTCCGACAGTTCCGCTATGCCGAAGGGGTAAGAACATCGTCGGTGGAGTTACGGGATTACAGCTTCAAAAATCCTGCTTACAACCAGTCAAACAAGAAGGTAAGTAACGATCTGGATCATCAACGTGCGACGTATGAATACTACGATTATCCGGGGCGTTATAAACAGGGTGACAGTGGTAAAGCGTTCAGTTCATATCGTCTGGATGCACTCAGAGCTGATGCTGTTACCGGGAACGGATTGTCAAACTGTGCAGAGCTGCGTCCCGGTCTGAGGTTTACGCTGGAGGAGCATCAGAACGAGACATTCAACGCTTCATGGCAGGTGGTGTCGGTTTTTCACGAAGGAAAACAACCTCAGGCACTGGAAGAAGAAGCAGGAAGTGAACCAGCGACATTTACTAATACATTTGGTGTCATTAAAGCCGGAACGGCATGGCGGGCAATGATGCCTAATCGTCCGATGGTGGATGGTCCGCAAATAGCCATTGTCACGGGACCTGCCACGGAAGAAATCTACTGCGACGAACATGGTCGTGTGAAGGTGAAATTTCCGTGGGAGCGCTACGGAAGAAGTGACGATTTGAGCTCCTGCTGGCTTAGGGTAAGTCAGGGATGGGCGGGAGGTCGATACGGAATGGTAGCAATTCCCCGAGTGGGTCATGAAGTGGTGGTGAGTTTTCTTGAAGGGGATCCGGATCAGCCGATCATTACAGGACGTACTTTCCATGGCGTAAATCTGACGCCTTATCCGTTGCCGTTGCATAAAAACCGTATGGTCCTGCGTTCAGACACCGTTCAGGGCGATGGCTATAACGAACTTTCCTTTGAAGATACCGCAGGTAGTGAAGAAGTTCTGCTTCATGCACAGAAAAATATGGCGCTACGGGTACTCAATTCCAAAGACGAACGTGTTGAATATAACCGGACCAGTAGCATCGGAAATGATGAAGAGCTGGTGGTTGCCAACAATCGTAAAGTGACAGTCGAGGGCAACCAGGAGCAGAAAATCACCGGGAATAACCTGGTGAAGACAGAGGGCAATCACGGTGTACAGGTTAAGGGCGATCTGGCACAGAAGATCAGTGGCGCTTTCAGTACAGACAGTAACGGTGACCTGACGTTGCAGAGCGCAAGCAAACTGACATTAAGGGTCGGCAGTACCTTTATTGTTGTTCATGAAGGTGGGGTGGATGTTAAAGGCAGTACTATCAACCTGAATTCTGGCGGCAGTCCGGGAGATCTGTTGGTCCCGGCAGATCCTGCCATTCTGAAAGCAGCTGCATCGCAAGGGGCCTTGTTTGTTGAACATTGTCCAATGGAGGCACAAAACAATGGATGATGTTATTACCTGGGCTATTGTGGACGCAGCGGCGGAGCCAGAGGTCTTCACTATGCTGGAAGCGCTCGATCCGCCTCATACCTGTTTGTACGCTGAGCCGGTGACAGAAGAAATCCTCAACGTGGCACCTTTTCTTATACTGGCGACACAGGATGTTCTTACGTGGCTCAAAGTACGTCGGCCACCCTGGGGAATACTGCTGGAAAGCCAGGCCAATATGATCACTCTGCGTCAGCATCTGCGAAAATATCTGCACGCCCTGCTTCCTGGGGAGAAAACACCCGTTTATTTTCGTTTTTACGACCCTCGCAATATCTGGCCTTTAATATCGGTATTGTCTCCGTGGGAACTGCATTCATTTCTCGGGCCGATAAATGCGATTA
>NZ_JVEL01000339.1:0-21072 GCF_001076875.1 Serratia sp. 506_PEND | reverse complement strand
CTCCCGCAACCGACAGCAGTTGGCCGCGCACCATCGACAGCGCCAAAGGGAAGTTCACGCTGGAAAAACCGCCGCAGCGCATCGTGTCCACCAGCGTCACCATCACCGGCACGCTGCTGGCTATCGACGCCCCGGTGGTCGCCAGCGCCGCCACCAGCCCAAATCCCCTGGTGGCCGATAAACAAGGTTTCTTTACCCAATGGAGCGAGGTGGCCAAGCAGCGCCACGTCGAGCGGCTGTACCAGGTGGAGCCCAATGCCGAAGCCGTCGCCGCCGCCGCGCCGGATTTGATCGTCGTCGCCGCGACCGGCGGGGATTCGGCGTTGAAACTGTATGACCAGCTGTCCGCCATTGCGCCGACGCTGGTGCTCGATTATGGCGACAAAAGCTGGCAGCAGCTGGCCAGCGAGCTCGGCGAGATCACCGGTCATGAAGCCGGCGCCAAACAGGCGGAAGATCGTTTCGAACAGCGCGTGGAGCAAGTGAAGCAGGCGATCGCGCTGCCGCCGCAGCCCACCACGCCGCTGGTGTATGCCGACAACGGCCGCGAGGCCATGCTGTGGACGCCGGGTTCCGCCCAGGGCAAACTGCTGACCCAGCTCGGTTTCCAACTGGCCACCCCGCCGGAAAGCGCCAAAGGCAACACCAGCATGGGGAAACGCCATGACATCATCCAGATCTCCGGCGAAAAAATGGCCGAAGGCCTGAATGGCAAAACCCTGATCCTGTTCGCCACCAATGAGCGCAAAGTGCAAGAGGTGCTGACCAACCCGTTCCTCAAACATCTGGAGCCGGTGGAACAGCGGCACGTCTACGCCGTCGGCAACGACACCTTCCGCCTCGATTACTACAGCGCCACCAACATGCTGAACCAAATCGAACGGTTGTTCAAAAAGCCCTGAATCACGCCGTCGGCAGGCCAGCCCCCTGCCGACGCTTTCCGCAAACGGGGCAAGCATTCACATTCAATCAATTGAAATATCAATAGTTATTAACATCATCATTGCACCTGCGCCGCCAACCGGCGGGTGCATGCGGGCGTAAACTCGTGCTACTATAAGCGCCCGCATGAACGCAAATAACAATGAGAATAAAAATCATACAGGAGTTACCGGTGTGAACGTACCCACTCCGACTGAGCGGACGCTTTCGTCCGCACCGCACGCAGCTTACGCCAGTGGCTTCAAACGCATCGCCGGGTTCGGTATCGGTTTGGCGCTGTTGCTGCTGTGCATCATGGCCAGCCTGATGCTGGGTTCCAAAGCCATCCCCTTCCATACCGTCTGGCTCAGCCTGCAGGGCGCCGCGAGCGGTTCCGACAGCACCATCATTCTCAATGCCCGGGTACCCCGTACGCTGGCGGGCATCCTGGCCGGCATGGCGCTCGGCGCCGCCGGCGCGCTGATTCAGGCGCTGACGCGCAACCCGCTGGCCGATCCCGGCGTGCTCGGCATCAACGCCGGCGCCAGCTTCGCCGTAGTCATCGGCATCATGTTTTTCGGCGCCGCCACCACCGAAAGCTATATGGCCTATGCCTTTGTCGGCGCGGCCCTCACCACCCTGCTGGTCTACCTGATCGGCACGCTGGCGGGCGGGCGCATCAACCCGGTGCGGCTGACGCTGGCCGGCGTGGCGATCGGCGCGGTGCTGCTCGGCATCACCACCGGGCTGTCGCTGATCGATCCGCAAACCTTTGACCAACTGCGCTTCTGGCAGGCCGGCACGCTGGATATCCGCACGCTGTCCACGCTGCCGGTCACCGCCCCCGCCATTTTGCTCGGCTGCCTGCTGACGCTGCTCATCGCCCGGCCGCTGAATACCATCGGCATGGGGGAAGATTTGGCTATCGCGCTCGGCGCGCGCGTGGTGCTGACTCAGATCGTCGCGGTGATCGCCATCACGCTGCTGTGCGGCGCGGCGACCGCCACCGTCGGTCCGATCAGTTTCATCGGCCTGATGGTGCCGCATATCGCCCGTTGGTGGGTCGGCCCCGACCAACGCTGGATCCTGCCCTATTCCATGCTGCTGGCGCCGATTTTACTGCTGTGCGCCGACGTGGTCGGCCGCTTGCTGGCGGCCGGTGAACTGCGGGTTTCCATCGTCGCCGCCTTTATCGGCGCGCCGGTACTGATCTGGCTGGTGCGCCGCAAGAAAACGCTGGGGGGCTTGTGATGAGTCTGCCGCACACGCTGCATATCGGCCGTCCGGACGGCGTCATCAACTGGCGCGTGCCGCTGCGCCTGCTGTTGGTCAACCTTTCGCTGCTGGCGTTATGTCTGGCGATGGCGGTTGCCGCGCTGTGCTACGGCACGCTGCAGCTCTCGCTGGAGCAAGTCTTTGCCGCGCTCAGCGGCGAGGCGCCGAAAAATCTGGTGACCGTGGTCACCCAATGGCGCTTGCCCCGCATCGCCATGGCGCTGTTGTTAGGCGCCGCGCTCGGCATGAGCGGCGCCATTTTCCAGTCGATTATCCGCAACCCGCTCGGCAGCCCGGACGTGATCGGCTTTAACATGGGGGCCTACACCGGCGCGCTGATCGCCATCACCCTGTTCAACGGCGGCTACTATTACATCGCCGGCGGCGCGCTGGCCGGCGGCATTCTCTCGGCGCTGGCCATCTATCTGCTGGCCTGGCGGCAAGGCATCGCCGGCTTCCGGTTGATCATCGTCGGCATCGCCATCAGCGCAGTGCTGGTTTCCACCAACACCTGGCTGATCATCACCGCTTCGCTCGAGCGCGCCATGGACGCCGCCATGTGGCAGGCCGGTTCGCTCAACGGCATGACCTGGCAAAAAGCCCAGCCCGCCACGGCGTTCATCGTGCTGGCGGCCGCGGCCGCGCTGCTGATGGGCAAACGGCTGCAGCTGCTGGAAATGGGCGACGACACGGCGCGCGCGCTGGGCGTCAACGCCGAAGGCAGCCGGCTGTGGCTGATGCTGTTTGGCGTTACCCTCACCGCCGCCGTCACCGCCACCGCCGGGCCGATTTCCTTTATCGCGCTGGCGGCGCCGCAGATCGCCCGTCGCCTGGCCGGACAATCCTCGGTCACCCTGACCTCCTCGGCGCTGATGGGCGCGGCGTTGCTGCTCGGCGCCGACGTGGTGTCCCAACATCTTTTCGCGCCGATCCAACTGCCGGTCGGGGTCGTGACCGTCTGCATCGGCGGCCTGTACCTGATTTGGCTGCTCATCCGAGAGGCCCGCAGATAATGAAGAGTGATAATGCCATGAGCCACCGCCTGCACGCCTCGCACCTGAAGCTGGGCTACGACAATAAAATCATCGCTGACGATCTGAGCGTGGCGATCCCCGACGGCGCCTTCACGGTGATCGTCGGGCCGAACGCCTGCGGCAAATCGACGCTGTTGCGCGCCCTGTGCCGCCTGCTGAAACCCAGCGCCGGCGAGGTGATGCTGGACGGCAAGAACATCAGCAGCTTCGCCACCAAGGCGCTGGCGCGCGAGCTTGGCCTGCTGCCGCAAACTTCAATCGCGCCGGACAGCATCACCGTGGCGGATCTGGTGTCGCGCGGCCGCTATCCGCATCAGAGCCTGCTGAAACAGTGGACGCAGGCCGACAAACAGGCGGTGGAAGCCGCCATGGCGGCCACCAACGTCAGCCAATTGGCGGACCGCAGCGTCGACGAACTGTCCGGCGGGCAGCGCCAGCGCGTCTGGGTGGCGATGGCGCTGGCGCAGCAAACCCCGCTGCTGCTGCTGGATGAGCCGACCACCTACCTCGACATCGCGCACCAGATTGAGCTGCTGGATCTGTTCCGCCAGCTTAACCGCGAGCGCGGTCAAACCATGATCGCGGTGCTGCACGATCTCAACCACGCCTGCCGCTATGCCGATCACATCATCGCCATGCGCGACGGCAAGATCGTGGCGGAGGGGAAACCGGCGGAGATCATCACCGCCGAACTGGTGGAGCGAGTGTTCGGCATGCCGTGCATGATCATCGACGATCCGCTGTCCCACACGCCGCTGGTGATCCCGCGCGGCCGCTACCACTGCGACGCGCCGCAGGCATGAAAAAGGCCGGGTTACCCCGGCCTGTGCCTTATTTCTCCAACGACACCTGTTTGAAGATGTGTTTGCCGAACGGGTCTATCTCGTAGCCTTTCACTTCCTTGCGCACCGGTTCGAAGATGGTCGAGTGCGCGATCATCAGCGCCGGCATCTGATCGTGCATCATCACCTGCGCCTGCTGGTACATCGCCACCCGTTTGGCGTGATCGTTCTCTTCACGCGCCTGCAGGATCAGCTGGTCGAACGGTTTGTAGCACCATTTCGCCGAGTTGGAGCCGCCGAGCGAAGCGCAGGTGAACAGCGGGCCGAAGAAGTTGTCCGGATCGCCGTTGGCGGTGGTCCAGCCCATCAGCGCGGTCTGGTGCTCGCCGTTTTTAATCCGCTGTAAATACTCGCCCCACTCGAAGGTGACGATTTTGGCGCGCACGCCGATCTTGGCCCAGTCGGCCTGGATCATCTCCGCCATGCGCTTGGCGTTGGGGTTATAGGGCCGCTGCACCGGCATCGCCCACAGATCGATGTCGAAACCCTGCCCCAGCCCGGCCTCCTGCAACAGCTGCTTCGCCCGCTCCGGCGAATACGGGTAGTCTTCAAGCTGCGCGTTGCTGCCCCATTGGGTCGGTGGCAGCAGATTTTTGGCCGGCTGGCCGGCGCCGTGGAACACCGCGTCGATGATCGCCGGCTTGTTGACCGCCAGCGCCAACGCCTGGCGCACCTTGACGTTATCCAACGGCTTCTTCTGGGTATTGAACGCCAGGAAACCGATATTCAAACCGGATTTTTCCATCACCTGAAGGTTGCCGTCCTGCCGCATGCGCGCCAGATCCGCCGGGTTGGGGAACGGCATCACCTGGCACTCGTTCTTTTGCAGCTTGGCGTAACGCACCGTCGCATCCGGCGTGATCGAAAACACCAGCCGGTCGATCTTCGGTTTGCCTTCCCAGTAACGATCGAACGCCTTGTAGAGGATTTTCGCGTCCTTCTGGTACTGCACCAGTTGGAACGGCCCGGTGCCGATCGGATCGTTGTCCACCCGCTGCGGCGTGCCGGCCTTCAGCATCGCGTCGGCATATTCCGCCGATAAAATGGTGGCAAAATACATGCCCAGATCGGCGACGAACGGCGCCTCGGCGCGGGAGAGCTCAAAGCGCACGGTGTGGTCATCCACCTTGACGATCCGGTCAATCAGCGTGCCGAACTCCATCGACTCGAAGTTGGTGTAGGCGCCGTTGGAGACCTTGTGATACGGGTTGTTGGCGTCCTTCTGGCGCATAAACGAGAAGATGACGTCATCGGCGTTGAAATCGCGGGTGGGGGTAAAATATTTATTGCTCTGGAATGCCACGCCCTTGCGCAAGTGGAAGGTATAGCGCTTGCCGTCTTCGCTCACCTCCCAGCTTTCCGCCAGGCTGGGTTGCAGCTCGACGGTGCCGGGTTTGAAATCCACCAGCCGGTTGTAGATCGCCGCCGAACTGGCGTCTACCGTGGTGCCGGAGGTGAACAGCTGCGGGTTGAAGCCTTCCGGTGAACCTTCGGAACAGTAGACCAGCGTATTGGCTCGCGCGCCGCCGGCAATCGCCAACGCCAGCAGCCCGATCGTTATTGCTTTTCTTTTCATTGCGCTATCCCCAGTGGTGAAAAAACAGCCCAACGGATAGCAATAAATCATGCAGTTAGCGATGTAAAGGACAAATTCCGCGCATAAAAACGGGCAGGCGCGCAAGCGGCCTGCCCCGGTGAAACAGCGCGATGATGAAATTAAATCATCTGGCTGAAGTTCATCTGCGCCATCAGCTTATAGTTGTCGGCGTAGTCAACCGGAATGGCCACCACCACCGGCCCCTGGATCGCCATCGCCTTGCGCAGCATCGGCCGCAGGTCGTCCACCGACCGCACGGCGAAACCGACCGCGCCGCAGGATTCCGCATAGGCCTTGAAGTCAATCGGCCCAAACTCCACGCCGGATTTGCGCTGGTATTTGTTCACTTCCTGCATCTCCACCATGTTGTAAGCGTTATCGACCCAGATCACGTGCACGATGTTATTTTTCAACCGCACCGCGGTCTCCAGCTCCATGCTCGACTGCATGAAGCCGCCATCGCCGGAGATCGACACCACCTTATCGCCGGGGCGCACCAGCGCCGCGCCGATGGCCCACGGCAGCGCCACCCCCATGGTTTGCTGGCCGTTGGAGATCAACAGCTGGCGGGCGCGGAAGCTGTAAAGGTAACGGGCGATCCAGATATGGAAGCTGCCCATGTCCACGCACAGCGTCACGTCGTCGCTGACGATGTCCTGCAGCTCCTTGACGATGCGCAGCGGATGGATCGGCATGCCGCCGCGGCGCGCGGCGCGTTCCGCCAGTTCTGTGCGCTGACGGCCGAGATCGGAGAGGATCAGCTCCACCTCCGGCGGCACGCAGACCGCCTCATTGAACGCTTCGGTCATCATGTTCAACGTGGCGCTGATGTTGCCCACCAGTTCGACATCCGGCCGATAGCAGGTGTCGATATCCGCCGGCAGCACGTCGATGTGCACCAGCTTCAGCCGCCCGTGGCTGTTCCACATGCAGGGATCGTATTCGATCGGATCATAGCCGACGCTCACCACCAGATCGGCCTTCTGCAACAGCTGATCGGCCGGCTGGTTGTTGAACAGGCCGACGCGGCCGGCGAAACGGGCGAAGTGGTTGACGTCGATCACCCCCGCCGCCTGATAGGTGCCGACCACCGGCATATGGGTGCGGTACAGCAGATGGCGCACCGCCTCGCTGTTCTCCGGCCGGCTGGCCTGCAAACCGAGCAGCAATACCGGGCATTTGGCCTGGCGAATCAGCTTCACCGCCGCCTGGATGTCGTCCGCCGCCGCGGCCCCCATGCGCGGCAAGCGGCAGCCGGCCAGCACCGGCGCGCTGACCGGTTCATTGACGATATCCATCGGCAGGCTGACGAATGATGCTCCCGGCCGGCCAAACTCGGCGCGGCGGAAGGCGTTGGCGATCACCTCGGAAATCGCCGAACCGGCATGCACTTCGGCGCAATACTTGGTCACTGGCCGGAACATGCTGACGGTATCCATGCTCTGGTGCGTCTGCTTCAGGCTGTCGGCGCGCTTCACCGCCCCGCCAAAGGCCACTACCGCGTCCCCCTCCGAGGTGGCGGTGGCCAGCCCGGTGATCAGGTTGGAGCTGCCCGGCCCGGAGGTGACCAGCGCCACCCCGGCCTTGCCGGTCAGGCGGCCGACCGCCGCCGCCATAAAGGCCGCGTTGGCCTCATGCCGCACCACCACCGTGTCGATCGATGGCGCGTCCTCCAGCGAGTCGAACACCCGGTCGATCTTGGCGCCCGGAATGCCGAAAACGTGTTTGACGCCCTGCGCTTCCAGGTTTTTCACCACCAAATCGGCGCCGCATTGCCAATCATTGCCTGTTTTTTCCTGTGCCATGGTTCCACCTCCTAAGAAAACGATCGCCGGGGTTAGCCCTCGGCGGAACGAATCGCGCGATCCAAATCCTCTGGGTAGAGGTTGGCGCGCAAGAAATCCGCATCATGCGGCAACTGAAGATTGAGACGGGTGATGACGCCGAACTGCAGGCGGCCATGATCGAGCTGGTAGTCCAGCACGTGGCCGCCGCCGCTGCGGTCGTCGGTAACGAAGTGTTCGNGATAGCCGGCCACGCCGATGCCCTGCATGTAATCCGGCGAGCGGAAACCGACCAGCGTGCCGCGCCGTTGATGAAACGAGAAGGTCGGCTGCTCTTCTATCGCTTCCAACATCGGGCGGTAGGGCCGCTCCTGGCGCGGCACGGTGCGGGTTTCCACGTGACTGAACTCACCGTCGACCCGTACCGCGCAGAACAGGTTCGGCGAGGCGACCTGTTCGTCGATGCACTGATGCAGTTGCGCCTTGGTAATCGGCCGGTCGAACTGTTGGCTGATGCTGGGCTGGAAAAAGGTGACGACGGCGAAAGGGGTTTTCTGTTGCAAACCGGCTGGGCGGGCGCTGCCGTCGGCGCGCAGCTGGTGTATTTCCTGGTCGAAAGCGATCAGTTCGCCGTCCAGGTGATTGAAGGTGCCGAGGCCGAAATCGCCGTGTTTGAGCAACTCGGCAATGGTGGTTTCACCCTCGTAGACCCCGTCGATGAGCGCGCTCATCAGCGAGATTTGATAGATTTCGCCCTCCCCGGCGTTGATCGACTGCCTGGCAAAACCCTGCGCCAAATGGCGCGCACAGGAACACCCGTGTTTTTCGTTCATGCTGACTCCTCCACCAGCGCGGAACTGCGGTTCCACGCGTTCAAAAGACCCGCCGACGGCGGGCCAAGATGCCCCCTAAGGCGCGTTCATCAGTTGGAACGATTCAGCCTGAGGCGACAAAAAAACCGGCACGGCTGGCCGGCCGATATCCAGAACCCACGGCAAGATGTGTGAAAGTAAAGGCTCACTAATCATTAATGCTGAGTCGGATATCAAATTGAACGGTTAATCTGGTGTTGGAGCGACAATCAACTCCGCAGGCGGCTCATGCAGCCTGGGAAAAACATCTGTTATTTAGTGCTAAGCGCCGCGAGGTTTATACGTTTTTTCTCTATACGGCCGGGATGCGGCGGCGTTGAAGCCCGCCGTCAACCCGCAGCCAGAGTAGCCGCAGCGCCGCCGACAGAGAAGCGGGTATTCATAAGAAACGCTTTTGCATATAATGCAAAAATGAATGACGCCCGTTATGTTGAACATCTGCCGCTCTTTCTCGACGTGGCCCGCCTGGGCAGCTTTTCCGCCGCCGCTCGCCGACTGGGCATGGTGCCCTCCTCGCTGGTGCGCCATATCGACGCATTGGAAAGCGCGCTCGGCGCCGCGCTGTTCGTCCGCTCCACCCGTGGGCTGCTGCTGACCGACGCCGGCGAGCTGCTGCTGACGCGCGCCGCCTCGCTGATGGCGGACATTACCGGTATTCACGCCGAGCTTAGCGCGTTAAACGAAACGCCGCAGGGTACGCTGCGCATCAGTTGCCTGCCGACCTTCGGCAAAACCTATGTGCTGCCGCTGCTGCCGACGCTGGCGGAACGCTATCCGCAGCTGTCTGTCGATCTCGATCTGACCGAACGCCAGACCGATCCGACCCAGGAACGGCTGGACGCCGCCCTCCGCATCGGCGAACAGAAGGACAGCGCGCTGTACGCCAGCCGTATCGCCACGCAACGCTGGGTGATGTGCGCCAGCCCCGCCTACGTCGCCCGCTATGGCCTGCCGAGCGATCTGGAAGCGTTGCCGCAGCATCGGCTGATCGCCCGCTATCACAAACAGCAGCCGGCCTGCTGGGCACAGATCCTCGACGCGGCGCTGATGAGCCGCTGCACCATGGCGCTGCGCTGCGACGACTTCACCGCGCAGCGCCAGGCGGCGCTGCTCAGCCTCGGCATCGCCTTCCTGCCCAACTGGGTGGTGGGGCCGGACGTGCAGAATGGGCAACTGGTTCAGATGCTCGAAGATCCGCGCCATGAGCAGCAAGGCATCTATCTGCTGCGCCCGATGGCGAAGGTGTCCGCCCGGCTGGCGGCCTTCACCGCCCTGCTGCAGCAAACCCTCGGTCAGCCGCCCAGTTGGGGGTAAAGCGGTGTCACCCGGTTGTGCAGCGCCGGATTGTCGCTCTCGTCCTTCAGCTCGATGCCGCTCAGCCGCCGCAGGAACGCCTGCTCCAGCAGCCAGGCCAGACGGAACGCCGCCTGCGGGTAATCCAGCCCCTCCGGCCGCACGTTGGAGATGCAGTTACGCTCGGCGTCCGTTCTGCGCGCATTCGGCTCCCAGGTTAAATAAATGCCCAGGCTGTCCGGCGACGACAGCCCCGGCCGTTCGCCGATCAGCACCGCCACCGCCCGGGCCTGCAGGCATTCGCCGATCTCATCCCCCAGCGCCACCCGCGCCTGATGCGCCAGCACCACCGGCGTCACGCTCAAACCCAGCGTATCGAGATAAGGTCGCAGCGCCTGCAGCAGCGGCAGCGCCTGACGGTGCACCGCCTTGGAGGAGAGGCCGTCCGCCACCGCCAGCAGCAGATCGACACGGCGCGATGGTGAGCCGAGCAGCAGGCTGCGGCTGTCCGGCGCCAATCGCCGCCCCAGATCCGGTCGGCGCAGGTAGGCGGCGCGGTCGGCGGCCTGGCTGTGCACCGCCAGCGTGGGCCAACCGGCCTCGTGCAAATCCGCCGCCAGCCGCTCGCTGTCGAAAGGCTGATGCACCGCGTCGCGCGCCTGGGCATGGGCCAGGCCGAAGCGCAGCAGCTCGTCGGTCGGCAGGCTGGCGCCGGTGCGCCCCAGCGCGATGCGCGCGTCGGTAAAGGCGCGCAGCGCGTCCCAACTGTTGACGTGAACCGGTTTGCTCATGTCCGTTCTCCCTGCAGCGCCAGCAACAACGGGTGATTGGCGGCGGCGTCGCGCAGCCGCCCGCGTTCGTCGGTGATGTTCATCGCCGCCAGCCAGGCGGCGAACTCCGGCGCATGCTTCAGCCCCAGCAGCTCGCGGATATAGAGCGCGTCATGGAACGAGGTGCTTTGGTAGTTGAGCATGATGTCGTCCGCGCCCGGCACGCCGATCAGGAACGTCAACCCGGCGGCGGCCAACAGCGTCAGCAGCGTGTCCATGTCGTCCTGATCGGCTTCGGCATGGTTGGTGTAGCAGACGTCGCAGCCCAGCGGCAGGCCGAGCAGCTTGCCGCAGAAGTGGTCCTCCAGCCCGGCGCGGATAATTTGTTTGCCGTCATACAGGTATTCGGGGCCGATAAACCCCACCACGGTGTTGATCAGCAGCGGTGAGAAATGGCGCGCCACCGCATAGGCACGCGCCTCACAGGTCTGCTGATCGACGCCGTGATGCGCGTTAGCCGACAGGCAACTGCCCTGCCCGGTTTCGAAGTACATCACGTTATCGCCCAACGTGCCGCGCCTAAGGCTCAGCGCCGCCTGCTGCGCTTCCGCCAGCAGCGCCAGACTGATGCCGAAACCGCGATTGGCCGCTTCGGTACCGGCGATCGACTGAAACACCAGATCCACCGGCGCGCCGCGCTCCATCAGCCGCAGTGTGTTGGTCACATGGGTCAGCACGCAGGATTGGGTGGGAATGGCGAAGCGCTGGATCACGTCGTCCAGCATGTAGTTGAGCTTTTCCAGCAGCGGCAGGCTGTCGCTGGCCGGGTTGATGCCAACCACCGCATCACCGCTGCCGTACAGCAGGCCGTCCAGCATGCTGGCGGCGATGCCCTGCAGGCTGTCGGTCGGGTGATTGGGCTGCAACCGCACGCTAAGGTGGCCCGGCAGGCCAATCGTGTTGCGAAAGCGCGTCACCACTCGGCATTTCTTCGCCACCAGGATCAGATCCTGATTGCGCATGATCTTGCTTACCGCCGCCGCCATCTCCGGCGTAATGCCGGCGGCCACCTGCGCCAGCATGGCGCTGTCCGCCTGCTCGCTCAGCAGCCAGTCGCGAAAATCGCCGACCGTGAGGTGCGAGATGGGCTCAAAGGCGGCGGCGTCGTGGCTATCGATAATCAGGCGCGTCACCTCGTCCTGTTCGTACGGCACCAGCGCCTGCTGCAGGAACGCCTTGAGCGGCACATCCGCCAGCGCGATGCGCGCCGCCATGCGCTCTTCGGCGCTTTGCGCCGCCACCTCCGCCAGATAATCGCCGGAACGCGCCGGCGAAGCCTTCGCCATCAGCTGCCGCAGATCGCCAAAGCGATAGCCGCGTTGGCCCACCGTTGCCTGATACATAGCCCCCTCCCTTGCCCCGAGTGACGAGATAACAACCCTGCACCAAGTGTAGTCAGTGGGAAAAGAAAATTATTTTGCACGCGATCGCCGCCATCACGCTTCTCTCCATTTCACCCGCCGCCGCTTCGGGTTACAGTAGCCGCGAAAACAGGAGGGGTGATGGATCCGCAACGGCAAATTATCGACTGGCTGCAACAAGATAGCGCGCGCATGGCCGCCCTGCGCACCGTGCGCCGGCTCGGCCTGAATGACTGGTGCCTCGGCGCCGGCTTTGTGCGCAACCTGGTGTGGGATCGGCGCCACGGCTATGTGGAGCCCACGCCGCTCAACGATATCGACGTGATCCACTTCGATGCGCAGCGGGCGGACGCCGAACGCGATCGCATGCTGGAGGCGCGGCTGCAACAGTGGCTGCCGCAGCCGTGGTCGGTCAAGAATCAGGCGCGCATGCACCTGCGCGGCGGCCGGGCGCCCTACCGCAACAGCGAAGAGGCCATCAGCTTCTGGACTGAAGTGGAAACGGCGATCGGCGCGCGCCTGAATGCCGACGACAGCATCACGCTGGTGGCCCCCTTCGGGCTCGCGGCGCTGTTCGACGACACCATTACCTTCAACGCGAAAAACGGCGATCGCGCGGCCTATGCCCAGCGCGTGGTCGACAAAGGCTGGCTGCAGCGTTGGCCGCATCTGCGGCAGGTAAAGATTTAGCCGCCGCTGCCGATACCCTGAACAGCGAGATACAGACTCAGGGAGAGCAACCATGTCGACCACCATCACCATGATCGTACCGATCAAAAATACCGTCCCCGGCGTCAGCAACGTGTTCAGCGCGCCGGGCCATCAGGGCGAATTGCTGATGGCCAAGCCGGTCAACAACCAGCCGCAAGGCGGCAAGATGGAGAAAAACGAACGCGCCAACGGCAATGACGAACCGGTTAATCTCAACGAAAGCCGCGCCTCGGCGCGCATCAAGGCGCTGAACCGGCAGATTCAGGCGCTGCAGCAAAAGCTGGTGGAACTGAAGGACTCCGACGCCGATCCTAAGGAAATCGAAAAGCAGAAACAGCTGATCGAAGCGCAGATCAAGATGTTGCAAGCCGAGATCGCGCGCATCCAGAAAGAAGAAATGGAAAAGCAGCAGCAGGAGCAAATGGAAAAAGCCGCGGCGCGAGCCGGCGACGGCGTCAACCGCCCAACGCCGCTCAACGCGGTGGACGTCTATATCTGACTCAATATTCCGCGCTTTCCTGCCGGCGCTGTTGCAACAGCGCCGCCTGCTGACGCGCCACCTGCCAGATGGCCTCCGCCGCCGGCGTCAGCGAGCGGTTCTTGCGCCGCACCAGCATCAGCGCGCGGTTAATTTCCGGCACCAGCCGCCGCACCCTAAGCCGCCCCCCTTCCGGCAGCGGCAGCGCCAACGCCGGGAAAATGCTGATGCCAATCCCCTCCGCCACCATCGGGAACAGCGTCGCCGGATGGCCGATTTCCTGCACCACCTGCGCCTCCACGCCCTGCTGCCTCAGCGCACTGTCAATCAGCGGCCGGCTGCCCGACGCATAATCCTGCAACACCAGGCGGCAGCCGTTCAATGCCGACCAACGCACCGCCTGCTGCGCAGCAAACGGGTGATCGTCGCGGCACAGCAACAGGAACGGTTCATGCAGCACCGCTTCGCACTCCAGATCCACCGCTTGCACCGGATCGACCACGATGCCGAAATCCACCTCGGCGTTACGCACGCTGTGCAGCACCTGCTGCTGCGCCTGATCGCGCAGCATGATGCGGATCTCCGGGTATTGGCGCTCGCCGGCGGCGATGCACTGCGGCATCAGATGGGCGGAAATGGTCTGGCTCGTCGCCACCCGCACCGTGCCGCTGCGCTGTACGCCAAAGCTGCGCGCATCCAGCAAAGCAGCCTGCAGTTCGTCCAGCAACCGTTCAACCCGGTTGGCCAGCCGCAGGCCGGCGTCGGTCAACACCACTTCACGCGTGGTGCGATCCAGCAAACGCACGCCGACCTCCGCCTCCAGCTCTTTCACGCTGTGGCTGACCGCCGATTGCGTCAGGCCGATCGCCTCGCCGGCGCGGCTGAAGCTGCCGTGGCGGGCGACAACGACGAACACCCGCAGCTGTTTGAGTGAGTAATTCATGTGCTTTATTCATAGATGAATTAAATAAATCAATTTAATTATTATATCCCCGCGCGGGAGAATAGCCCCATCGATTTTCTACCCGAGCGCATCGCCATGAGATTCCTGCCCGATCGTTTTACCCTGACGCTGATCGCCACCGTGCTGCTGGCGTCGTTCCTGCCGGCGCGCGGCGAGTTCGTCGGCTGGCTCAACGCCCTGACCATCGCCGCCATCGCCCTGCTGTTCTTCATGCACGGCGCCAAGCTGTCGCGCGAGGCCATCCTGGCCGGCAGCAATAACTGGCGGCTGCATCTGTGGGTGATGTTCAGCACCTTCATCATTTTTCCGACGCTGGGGATGCTGTTCGCCTGGTGGGCGCCGATCGACGTCAGCCCCGAGCTGTACGCCGGTTTCATCTACCTGTGCATCCTGCCCGCCACCGTGCAGTCGGCCATCGCCTTCACCTCACTGGCGGGCGGCAACGTGGCGGCGGCGGTGTGCAGCGCCTCCGCCTCCAGCCTGCTGGGGATCTTCGTGTCGCCGCTGTTGGTCGGCCTGCTGATGAACGTGCACGGCGATACCGGCAGCCTGCGGCAGGTGGGCTCGATCGTGCTGCAGCTGCTGGTGCCGTTCGTCGCCGGCCACCTGCTGCGGCCGCTGATCGGCGGCTGGATCGAGCGCCATCGCCCGCTTATCGGCAAAACCGACCAGACCTCGATTCTGCTGGTGGTGTACGCCGCCTTCAGCGAAGCGGTGACGCACGGCATCTGGCATCAGGTAGGGATCGGTTCGCTGGCGTTTATCGTCGGCGGCAGCATCGTGCTGCTGGCGATCGTGCTGGTGGTGAACACTTACATGGCGCGCTGGCTGGGGTTCAGCAAGGCAGACGAAATCACCATCGTGTTCTGCGGATCGAAGAAGAGCCTGGCGAACGGCATTCCGATGGCCAATATCCTGTTCCCGGCGGCGACGGTGGGGATCATGGTGCTGCCGCTGATGGTGTTTCATCAGGTGCAGTTGATGACCTGCGCAGTGCTGGCCAAAAGATACCAGCGCAAGCAGCAGACGCAGCAGGCGGTACCCAACGCGCAGGCGTCGCGCGGGTAAAAAAAGACGGGCCGAGGCCCGTCAGATCAGCTTTTCTTCAGCGGCTTGACCAAGTGGTCAAGCCCTTCGATTTTAATCGCCAGCGTCATCTCCATCAGCATGCCGAGCTTGCCTTTGGGGAATTCGCCCTTACGGGCGAACCACAGCAGGTACTCTTCGGGCAGGTCGATCAGCACCCGCCCCTGGTACTTGCCGAACGGCATCACGGTATTGGCGATCTCCAGCAGGTTTTCCTTTTCCATCAGTCACCCAGCAGGCGGATCATTTCCGCTTCGTCGATCACGGCGATACCCAGCTCCTGCGCCTTCGCCAGCTTGGAGCCGGCCGCCTCGCCGGCGATCACCAGATCGGTTTTCTTCGACACGCTGCCGCTGACCTTGGCGCCCAGCGCCGTCAGGCGATCTTTGGCTTCGTCGCGCGACAGCTGGCTCAGCGAGCCGGTCAGCACCACGGTTTTTCCGGCGAACGGGCTGTCTATCTCTTCCGCTACCACCACCACCGGCGCCGGCCAGCGGATGCCGATCTCGGCGCCCACCAACTCGTTGATCACCTGCTGATTGAGCGCTTCATCGAGGAAATTGCGGGTGTGTTTGGCCACCACTTCGCCGACGTCCGGCACTTCTTTCAGCGCCTCGATATCGGCGGCGAACAGCTTCTCCAGCGAACCGAAATGCGCGGCCAGGTTGGCGGCGGTCGCTTCACCGACCTCGCGAATGCCGAGCGCATACAGGAAACGGGCGAAGGTGGTCTGCTTGGATTTCTCCAACGCGTTGACCAGATTCTGCGCCGATTTCGGCCCCATGCGATCCAGACCGGTCAGAATGCCGGCGGACAGGCGGAACAGATCGGCCGGGTTCTTCACGTACTCCTTGTCCACCAGCTGCTCGATGATCTTGTCACCCATGCCCTCGACGTCCAGCGCGCGACGGGAAACGAAGTGCTTCAACGCCTCTTTGCGCTGCGCGCCGCAGATCAGCCCGCCGGTACAGCGCGCCACGGCTTCGCCTTCCACGCGCTCAACGTCGGAGCCGCACACCGGACAGTGCAGCGGGAACACCACTTCGCGCGCATCCTGCGGCCGACGGTCTTCCAGCACCCCCACCACCTGCGGGATCACGTCGCCGGCGCGGCGCACGATCACCGTATCGCCGATGCGCAGCCCCAACCGCTCAATTTCATCGGCGTTGTGCAAGGTCGCATTGCTGACGGTCACCCCGGCCACCAGCACCGGCTCAAGGCGGGCCACCGGCGTAATCGCGCCGGTGCGGCCAACCTGAAACTCCACTTCGCGCACCACGGTGATCTGCTCCTGCGCCGGGAATTTGAACGCCGTCGCCCAGCGCGGCGCACGCGCCACGAAGCCCAGCGTTTCCTGCAGATCGATATCGTCAATCTTGATCACCACGCCGTCGATGTCGAAACCGAGCTGTGCGCGGTCCTGCTCGACCTGACGATAAAACGCCAGCACTTCCTCGCTGCCGGTGCGGCGCTGGGCGCGATCGCTGACCGGCAGGCCCCAGGCCTTGAACTGCATCAGGCGCTCAAAGTGGCTGCGCGGCAGCTCGCCGCCTTCCAGCAGGCCGACGCCGTAGCAGAAGAAGGTCAGCGGGCGTTTGGCGGTAATGCGCGGATCGAGCTGGCGCAGCGAGCCGGCGGCGGCGTTGCGCGGGTTGGCGAATACCTTGCCGTCTTTGCGCCGCGCCTCTTCGTTCATCTGTTCAAACCCGGCCTGCGGCATGAACACTTCGCCGCGCACTTCCAGCCGGCGCGGGATATTGTCGCCGGTCAGGCGCAACGGGATGGCGCGAATGGTGCGCACGTTGGTAGTGATGTTCTCGCCGGTGGTGCCGTCGCCGCGCGTCGCCGCGCGCACCAGTTCGCCGTCTTCATACAGCAGGCTGACCGCCAGGCCATCCAGCTTCAGTTCGCAGCAGAAGGTCAGCGGATCGCTGCTTTTGAGCCTGTCCTGCACGCGCTTGTAAAACGCCAGGAAGCTTTCTTCGTCGAATACGTTGTCCAGCGACAGCATCGGCACTTCGTGACGCACCTGGTCGAACGCCGCCAGCGGCGCCGCGCCCACGCGCTGGGTCGGTGAATCGGCGGTGATCAGCTCCGGATGCGCGCTCTCCAGCTCGCGCAGTTCGCGCATCAGGCGGTCATATTCCGCATCCGGCACTTCCGGCGCATCCAGTACATGATACTGGTATTCATGATGGCGCAGTGTGGCTCGTAGTTGATTGATTTGTTGGATTATCGATTCCATGGCTCACCATCAAAGATAAAAAACCCCCGGCTAGCGGGGGCTTTGTTGTTACGGATGTTCAGTGCGCGCGGCAACCCGGTCAGGCGTTGTTTTCCAACACTTCACGGATACGCGCTTTGTAGGTTTCCAGCTTCTGCGGCGTCATCATGCGGCGCTCGTCGTCCAGCACCACGCCGCCCACGTCGTCGGCGATGCGCTGCGCCGACTGCAGCATCAGCTTGAAGTTCTGATTGGCGTCGCCGTAAGACGGCACCATCATGAACATCGACACGCCCGGCGTGGAGAAGTCGGACATCATGTCAGGATCGAACGACCCCGGCTTGACCATGTTCGCCAGGCTGAACAGCACCGGGCCGCTGCCGGCTGGGCTGATATGGCGGTGGAAGATGCCCATCTCGCCAAACTGGAAGCCCGCTTGCAACACGCTCTGCAGCAGCACTTCGCCGCCGATCACGCCGCCCTGATGGGCCGCGACGTGCAGCACCAGCACGGTCTCTTTCAGTTTAGCCTGAACTGGCGCAGCGGCCGGCTGTAGCGGCTGCGGTGCAGGTTCCGACGCAGGCTTGACTTCCGGCGCTTGCTGCACAGGAGCCGGTTCGGCGTGGAATGCCGGTTCCGCCGCCAGCGGCGCCTCATGTTCATGCGGCAGATCGTCAACGCGCGGTTCGCGGCGCGCGGCCGGTTGCGATTGCTGCGGCTCGGCCGGTTCTTCGTCCGGCGCGTAGTTGTTCAGCAGGATGTCATCATACTCCGGCCGCTGAGACAGCGGAGGCGGCGTCTGATGAGCGGCCGGCTGAACGGCGCGGGGCGCAGGCGCAGCCGCCGGAGCGGGCTTCGGCGCGGCCACGGGTTCTTCGCGTGCGGCATCGAAATGGCCGAATGACGGCTCGTCTTGCGGGTGAGCGGCGCGTACGCGCACCTCACCGACGCCTTCTTCGAGATCGTCGATCGGAGTTTGTTCACGTTCCTTTTGGGAACGTTTGGCTGGGCGATCGCGGAAGAGCGCTGACCGTTCTTTGCGACTGGTCCACAGACCGTGCAATAACAGCGCTATTATGGCGATCGCGCCAACAACGATTAATATCAGACGCAAATCCTGCATCATTGCTATCTCTGTTGTTCCAATACATTGCCACCGCGGCAAACATTCACTCTTTAACTCTATTTGCCCGCGCACACAAGTGCAAGTCCGTGCTGAACTTTATGCCAATAAAGATGATTATACTGCCTTTTTCTGCTGGTTTTTCAGCCAACCCTACCCTAGCCAGTGGAAAATCATCCCTATATGATAATGATGCCTGTTCAGACAACGAGATAACTTAAGATATGTCCTATACGCAGCCCCCTCCCCGATCGACCAGCGGCATTCACTATTTCGCCGAAGGCTGGCGCCTGATTTCACGCCCGGGGATTAAACGCTATGTGGTCCTGCCGTTGCTGGTCAACGTGCTGCTGATGGGTTCCGCTTTCTGGTGGCTGTTCAGCCGCCTCGGCGACTGGATCCCGGCGATGATGAGCCACGTTCCCGACTGGCTGCAATGGTTGAGCTACCTGCTGTGGCCGCTGGCGGTCATTTCGGTGCTGCTGGTGTTCAGCTATCTGTTCAGCACCATCACCAATCTGATCGCCGCGCCGTTCTGCGGCCTGCTGGCCGAGCAGCTCGAAGGCAGCCTGACCGGCAAACCGCTGCCGGACACCGGCCTGCTCGGCATCGCCAAAGATCTGCCGCGCATCATGGCGCGCGAATGGCGCAAACTGATGTATTACCTGCCGCGCGCGCTGCTGCTGCTGGCGCTGTACTTCGTGCCCGGCATCGGTCAGACGGTGGCGCCGGTGCTGTGGTTCCTGTTCAGCGCCTGGATGCTGGCGATTCAGTATTGCGACTATCCGTTCGACAACCACAAGGTGAGCTTTGCCGACATGCGCCGCGCACTGCGCCAGCACAAAACCGACAACCTGCAGTTCGGCGCGCTGGTCAGCCTGTTCACCATGATCCCGATCCTCAACCTGGTGATCCTGCCGGTCGCCGTCTGCGGCGCTACCGCGATGTGGGTCGATCGCTACCGCTCGCAATTCGTCCGATAACCGCCGTTTTTTGCCGCCGACAGCGCGGAAATTTTCGACAGGGCGCGCATTTCGCGCCCTTATCATTGTGCTTAAAACTTATTTCCTAATAACATATAGATATACCAATTCTTTACTTCCCTGCCGGTACTGTTAGCGTATGCTTTCGATGTTCCCCACATTTTCATAGAGTTAAAGGACGGGCTATGAGCAAGATATATGAAGACAACTCATTAACAATCGGCCATACGCCGCTGGTTCGTCTGAACCGTATCGGCAACGGACGCATTCTGGCCAAGGTTGAATCACGCAACCCGAGCTTCAGCGTCAAATGCCGCATCGGTGCCAATATGATTTGGGATGCGGAACAACGCGGCGTGCTGACCGCCGGCAAGGAACTGGTGGAGCCGACCAGCGGCAACACCGGCATCGCGCTGGCCTTCGTCGCCGCCGCGCGCGGTTACAAGCTGACGCTAACCATGCCGGAAACCATGAGCATCGAGCGCCGCAAGCTGCTCAAGGCGCTGGGCGCCAATCTGGTGCTGACCGAAGGGGCGAAAGGCATGAAAGGCGCCATCGCCAAAGCGGAGGAGATCGTCGCCACCGATCCAAACCGCTACCTGATCCTGCAACAGTTCAGCAACCCGGCCAACCCGGCCATCCATGAAAAAACCACCGGCCCGGAAATCTGGGAAGACACCGATGGGGAAGTCGACGTGTTCATCTCCGGCGTCGGCACCGGCGGCACATTGACCGGCGTCAGCCGCTACATCAAGAACACCAAAGGCAAGGCCATCACCACCGTGGCGGTCGAGCCGACCGACTCGCCGGTCATCAGCCAGGCGCTGGCCGGTGAAGAGCTGAAACCGGGCCCGCACAAGATCCAGGGCATCGGCGCCGGCTTCATTCCAGGCAACCTCGATCTTGACCTGGTGGATCGCGTCGAAAAAATCTCCAACGACGAAGCCATCAGCATGGCGCGCCGCCTGATGGACGAAGAAGGCATCCTGGCAGGCATCTCCTCCGGCGCAGCGGTCGCAGCGGCGGTAAAACTGGCCGAAGAACCGGCGTTCGCCGACAAGACCATTGTGGTCATCCTGCCCTCTTCCGGCGAACGTTATCTCAGCACCGCGCTGTTCGCCGATCTGTTCACCGAGCAAGAATTGCAGCAGTAATTCCGGCACTGCACAAATCGCTAAAAAAGCACCCTGTGGGGTGCTTTTTTGTGGACTGGATCAAACTTTATAGCAGTCCAAGATTGCTTTTGCCCGTCGCCTTTAGTATTTAACGGTGCATTATTTCGATGCGCAAAATTAATCACTCTCCGAGCCTGGTCGAGGCTGAATCGATTTACTCATCTGTCGCCGACGCGGCGAATCGGGCATAATGGGGAGCGGATTGGAACGACGTCTAAAGCCGAGTTTTTTGATCTGAAGTGCCTAACGCGTCGTTTTCTGTTGCATCAACGTTCGCCCCTGTCCATAGTCAGGCGCTATAACCAGACAAGTTAAAGTCAGGCCCCTGGGCTAAACTTTAACTCCACAACATTAATCCAATAAGTTGGGGAAACATCAATGTTCCAGCAAGAAGTTACTATTACCGCTCCGAATGGTCTGCATACTCGCCCTGCCGCTCAGTTCGTTAAAGAAGCCAAAGGCTTCACGTCTGACATCACCGTGACCTCCAACGGCAAAAGCGCCAGCGCTAAAAGCCTG
>NZ_JVEL01000338.1:1053-42853 GCF_001076875.1 Serratia sp. 506_PEND | reverse complement strand
ACACACGTTATCCACCAAAACTGTGGATAACCTGCAAGGCGTGATTCCCTACGCGAGCGGGATCAGAATCCTGTATAATCCCCACACCTGCTAATAAGAATTCATCCTCGTCGGCGCCTCGTCACCGACGGTCACGAGAACGTTATGAACAAGCACCTACTCCTCGCAGAAACCGACGATATCAAACAGGAATGCCTGTCGCGCCACGCGGTCTGGCAGCGCAACGATCTGGCACAGGCGCATCAGGATTGGCTGGCGGAAGAAGTGCCGGTCGCCCTGGTGTACAACGGCATTTCCCACGTGGTGATGATGGCGACGCCGAAAGATCTGGCGGCCTTCGCCATCGGTTTTTCGCTGTCCGAAGGCATTATCGCCTCCCCCGACGACATCTACGACATCCGCCAGCAACCGGCTTGCAACGGCATTGAAGTGCATGTGGAACTCTCGAGCCGCCGCTTTATGCAGCTGAAAGAGAAGCGCCGCAGCCTGGCCGGCCGCACCGGCTGCGGCCTCTGCGGGGTGGAACAGCTGCAGGAGGTTGCTCAGCCCATCCCACCACTGCCTTTCACGCAACGTTTCGATTTAGCGCAGCTCGACCGGGCGTTGGCTCAACTGCAGGAGGTGCAAACGGTAGGAAAACTGACCGGCTGCACCCACGCGGCGGCCTGGATCCAACCGGATGGCGCGCTCAGCGGCGGATGTGAAGACGTCGGCCGCCACGTGGCGCTCGACAAGCTGCTGGGCTACCGCAGCCAACAGGCGTGGCTGCAGGGTGCGGCGCTCGTGTCGAGCCGCGCCAGCTATGAAATGGTGCAAAAATCCGCCATGTGCGGCGTCGAGATCCTGTTCGCCGTTTCCGCCGCCACCCGCCTGGCGGTGGAGGTGGCCGAGCGCAGCAACCTGACGCTGGTGGGCTTCAGCAAGCCGGGGCGCGCCACCGTCTATACGCACCCGCAGCGGCTCTGGCAATCGACAACGGCGGCCTAACGCCGCCGGATAAGAATCGACTATTCTCAATAGCAGGACACCAGGAAGCATCCACGTCATGATAATTCGCCCGCACCAGAACTGGTTTTTTCGCCTGTTCGCCTGGCACGGTTCCGTGCTGTCAAAGATCACCTTTCGTCTGTCGCTGAACGTGCTGATGTCGATAGTGGCGGTGATCAGCTACCAATGGTACGAACAGCTCGGCGTGCATTTAACCATCGCGCCGTTCAGCCTGCTGGGCATCGCCATCGCGATTTTTCTCGGCTTTCGCAATAATGCCGGCTACAGCCGCTTTGTCGAAGCGCGCAACCTGTGGGGCTCGTTGCTGATTACCGAGCGATCCCTGCTGCGACAGATCAAAAGCCTGCTGCCGGACGAACCGGCGGTGCAGCAAAAGGTCGCCAAGCTGCTGATCGCCTTCAGCTGGAGCCTGAAGCATCAACTGCGCGCCACCGATCCCACCGCCGATCTGTACCACAATCTCAGCAGCAAAGAGCTGGCCGAGGTGATCGCCAGCCCGATGCCGACCAACCGCATCCTGCTGATGCTGGGCCAGGAGATCGGCAAGCTGCGCCGACAGGGGCTGCTGAGCGACATCACTTTCGAGCTGCTCGACAACAAGCTGAGCGAACTGTCCCACGCCCTCGGCGGCTGCGAACGGCTCGCCAGCACGCCGGTGCCGTTCGCCTATACCCTGATCCTGCAGCGCACCGTTTACCTGTTCTGCAGCCTGTTGCCTTTTGCCCTGGTGACCGACCTGCATTACATGACACCGTTTGTTTCGGTGTTCATTTCCTATACCTTCTTATCCTGGGACTCACTGGCCGAAGAGCTGGAGGATCCGTTTGGCGTGTCGGCCAACCATCTGCCGTTAAACGCCATCTGCAACACCATCGAGCGCAACCTGCTGGAAATGAATGACCAAAGCCCGCTGCCACCGCCGATGAAACCCGACGAGCACTTTAATTTGATCTGATCTATTTCACCCGAACACACTGGAGCCGAATGCAATGAATGCAAATACCCCCCTGCCGCAAGCCGTATTCACGCCGGTGACGCGCCATGCCATCTTTATCGTCGCCACCCTGTCGCCCGTTCCCGCCCATCTGGCGGCGGTGCGCGCCTGGTGCGGCGACATCGCCGCCGTGGTGCGTTCGGTCGGCAAACGCGCGCCGGCGGGCAACCTCACCTGCGTCTGCGGCTTCGGCTCCGAGGCCTGGGATACGCTGTTCGGCGCGCCGCGCCCTCGCCAGCTGCATCCGTTCAGCCCGATCGGTAGCGGGGAGCGCGTTGCGGTCGCCACGCCCGGCGACATCCTGCTGCACATCCGCGCCGATGAAATGGATCTGTGTTTTGAACTGGCCTCCCAGTTGACCGCCAAGCTCGGCGACGCCGTGACGGTGATCGAGGAGGTGCACGGCTTCCGTTATTTCGATCAGCGCGCCATGATCGGCTTCGTCGACGGCACGGAGAACCCGGAAGGGCACGAAGCCTTCGACTACACGGTGATCGGCGACGAAGACACGGCGTTCAGCGGCGGCAGCTATGTGCTGGTGCAGAAATACCTGCACGACATGCAGGGCTGGAATTCGCTCAGCGTGGAAACGCAGGAGAAGATCATCGGCCGCCATAAGCAGTCCAACATCGAGCTGGATGAAGCGGTCAAACCGTCGTCGTCGCACAGTTCGCTGACCACCATCACCGACGAGCAAGGCAACGAGGTGAAAATTCTGCGCGACAACATGCCGTTCGGCCGCCCCGGCCTGCGCGAGTTCGGCACCTACTTTATCGGCTATGCGCGCTCCCCGCAGCCGATCGAGCAGATGCTGGAAAACATGTTTATCGGCCGCCCGGCCGGCAACTACGATCGGCTGCTCGATTTTAGCCGCGCGGTGACCGGCACCCTGTTCTTCGTGCCTTCCGCCCCGCAGCTGGAAGCGCTGGCCGATCGCAGCGGCGCCGAACTGCACTGATTGGCCGAAATGCGGGGCCGCAGCGATCAGCCTTAGGTGATCCTGCGGCCCTGCGCGTCGATCACCGGCTCGCCGTCTTCTTTGCTGAAGGCGCCGCGCTGCGGATCCGGCAGAATCTCCAACACCGCCTCCGACGGACGGCATAGGCGCGTGCCAAGCGGCGTCACCACGATGGGGCGATTGATCAGGATCGGCTGTTGCACCATGAAGTCGATCAGTTGTTCGTCGCTCCAGGCGCTGTCGTCCAGCTGCAGCTCGGCGTAAGGCTCGACGTTTTTTCGCAACAACGCGCGCGGCGGCATGTTCATGTCGGCCAGCAACGCAATCAACCGTTCGCGGCTGGGAGGCGTTTCCAGATACAGAATCACCTCCGGCTCAACGCCGCTGTTGCGGATCAGCGCCAACGTATTGCGCGACGTGCCGCAGGCCGGGTTGTGATAAATCTTGATACTGCTCATGACGGTTTCTCCGGTTAGGATAAAACGGACAGCCGCAGCGCCAGCGCTGCCAGGGTGACGAACAGAATTGGCAGCGTCATCACCAGTCCTGCGCGGAAATAATAGCCCCAGGTAATGACGATGTTTTTCCTTGCCAACACATGCAGCCACAGCAACGTGGCCAGGCTGCCGATCGGGGTGATTTTAGGGCCGAGATCGCTGCCGATGACGTTAGCGTAAATCATCGCCTGCCTGATGACGCCTTCCGCGCCGCTGCCGTCGATCGACAGCGCCCCCACCAGCACCGTCGGCATGTTATTCATGACGGAAGAGAGAAACGCACTCAGGAAGCCGGTGCCGAGCGTCGCCGCCCACAGCCCCTGCCGCGCCAGCGCATCCAGCACGCCGGACAGCAGATCGGTCAAGCCGGCATTGCGCAGCCCATAGACCACCAGATACATGCCCAGCGAGAAAATCACGATCTGCCAGGGCGCCCCGCGCAGCACTTTACCGGCATCGATCGCCCGCCCGCGTTTCGCAACCGCCAGCAGCACCAGCGCGCCGCTGGCGGCGACCAAACTCACCGGCACGCCGAGCGGTTCCAGGGCGAAAAAGCCAATCAGCAACAGCGCCAATACCGCCCAACCGGCTCGAAACGTCGCGCGATCGCGAATCGCTTCCCGCGGCGCCGGTAAACGCGTCAGCGCATAGCCCGGCGGAATATCCTTACGGAAGAACAGATGCAACATCACCAGCGTCGCCGCCACGGCGACGAGGTTGACCGGCACCATCACCGCCGCATACTCCGTAAAGCCCAAGTGAAAGAAATCCGCCGAAACGATATTCACCAGGTTGGACACCACCAGCGGCAGGCTGGCGGTATCGGCGATAAAGCCCGCCGCCATGACGAAAGCCAGCACCGCAGCAGGACGAAAACCGAGCGCCGACAGCATGGCGATCACGATCGGCGTGAGGATTAACGCGGCGCCATCATTGGCGAACAGCGCCGCCACAGCCGCGCCCAACAGGAGCATATAGGTAAACAGCCAGCGGCCCCTGCCGTTGCCCCAGCGCGCGACGTGCAAGGCGGCCCAGGCGAAAAAGCCGCTTTCATCCAGCAACAGGCTGATGATGATGACGGCGATAAAGGTCGCAGTCGCATTCCAGACTATCTGCCATACCACGGGGATGTCGCCGACGTGCACCACGCCGCTCAATAATGCCAATCCCGCCCCGATCGACGCACTCCAGCCAATACCCAGCCCTTTCGGTTGCCAGATGACCAAGATCAACGTCAGAATAAAGATCGCCCCTGCCACTATCATCGCTGCCTTTCCGCCCTTTTAAGTTTACATATTCGATTTTTCATATGTGTTTGCGTAAATTTTTTACCGTTACGGACAACCTTTCGCCACGCGTTGCGCTAACTCCGACATCTGTTCTGGCCGGCACTGATAAGCCTGCTCAATAATCGCCGCCGCCCAGGCCGGCATATGCGGCGACAGGCGATAATGTATCCATTTGCCATCGCGCCGATCGAGCAGCAGCCCGCTTTCACGCAGCATCGCCAGATGCCTTGAAATCTTGGGTTGCGGCAGCGCCAGTGCGCCCGACAGCTCGCACACGCACAGTTCACCGGCGTGGCGCAACAGCAGCACCAAGGTCAGGCGCGTCTCGTCAGACAGGTTTTTAAACAGCTTCAGCGGCGTCAATGACGGCATGTCACACTCCCGTTAACCTTTCTCTTCATCACAGCTCGCTCGTGAAGATACCAGCTTCACATTCGAAAAAACAAATATAAAATGCAAAACGTTGCCCTCCTCACCGAGACATATACTTATCTTTATGCCGTTCTTGCAGGAAGGAGGCACCATGCCGCTCACATTCAAACGTTCGGAAAGGCTCTCCATCGGCACCGAAATAGAGTTACAGCTGGTCGATGCCGAGCACTACGATCTTACGGATCGAGCCGATCGGGTGGTCAGCGCGGTCGGCGACCGCCGGCGCGTCAAGCATGAGCTCACCAAATCGATGGTGGAGCTGAACAGCTCGGTGCACCGCGATCTCGATGAGCTGCACACCGAGCTGCGCGCCCTGACCCATACCGTCCGGCGCTGCGCGCAGCGCCTGGGCTGTGACGTCTGCGGCGGTGGCCGCCACCTGAGCAACGACTGGCGCAAGCAGGTCATCAGCGACAACGCGCGCTACAGGCAGCTGGCCAGCCGTTTTGGCTATCTCTCCAAGCTGGCCTGCGTGTTCGGCCAACACATTCACCTCGGCGTCAACGACGGGGACGAGGCGATGTACCTGTGCCATGCGCTGACGCCCTACTTTCCGCAGCTGATCGCGCTCAGCGCCTCGTCGCCGCTGTATCAGGGCGTCGACACGCGCTTTGCCAGTTCCCGCTTCAGCGCTCAGAACTCCTTCCCCAACTACGGATGCCTGGAACACATCTACAGCTGGCATGAATTCAACGCCTACTACGAACGGTTGAATGCCGCCGGCGTGATTGAAAGCGTCAAGGATATTTACTGGGATGCGCGGCCAAAACCGGAGCTGGGCACGGTGGAGATCCGCATCTGCGATACGCCGCTGCGCCTCACCCACGCCGTGCTGCTGGTCGGTTACTGCCGCCTGCTGGCCGATTTTCTGTTGCAGCGCCGTTCGCCGATCGCGCCGGAATACGATGCCTTCACCAATTACAACAAGATCAACGCCTATCGCAGCGGCTTTGCCGCCGAATACGTCGATCCCGCGACGCTGCGCCGCAGCAGCCTGACCGCCCACATCCTGCACACTCTCGAAGCGCTGAGCGGTTTTGCCGAGCGACGGGAGGATCGTGCCCTGCTGCAGGCCGTCGAGCGCCATGTCCGCCAGGGCATCAGCGATTCGGAGCATATCCGCCAGATGTTGCACAACGGCCTGCCGCAAGCTCAGGTGATCAAGCGCCTGTGCGATGAGCTGTTGCAACCGGCAAGTTAAGTTTCGGCTATCGATTCCATACGCCAAAGCCGCTGTTCATTATGTGCTCTTTCGCTACAATCGTGAGCACTGACATTCACCGTATCGAGGACACCATGTACAACTTCTCCCGCTATCAGGCAAAAGAACTGGCGCTGGCTTACATGAGCGGCAAAAAACACGATCTGTCGCCGCAGGAATTTTTGCAGCAGCTGAAAAGCAGCGAGCGATCGTTTGAGCATCTGCTGAAACACGGCAGCGAAATGCCGCGTGACGTGCTGGTTAAAAGCTTCTGAACAGCCGGTTGCCGGCCATTTTCCCTCTACGCCGCCGGTGGCGAGCCTGACAGGCCCGCGCATTCCCGGCCGTTCATTCCCCGTTCCTCATCCTGCCTCATTTCGTCCCCACAGGCGAAAACCCCATAAATTCGCACTCAGAGGCGAATTATTGACATATTCGTATCCAGGTGCGAATTTATAGTTATCTCTCCACAAACAATGGAACGCGCCATGCCGACGCCAATCAGCGTAATCAGCGGCGATCTGGTGGATTCCCGCCGATCAGACACCGTCAACTACCTCAATGGGCTGCATAACCTGCTCGATCGACTGCGGCGTGACGGGCGGCTGCATCAGGTGGAAATCTTTCGCGGCGATGCCTTCCAGGCGCAGGCCGCCCCGGAGGACGGGCTGTTGCTGGCGGTGTACATTCGCCTCGCGCTGCGAGCGATGGGCGCCGCGCACTGGGATGCGCGCATCGCCGTCGGGCTGGGCAGCCAACGGCCCGACGCCGCCGGTTACGGCAGCGCCTTTATCAACTCCGGCAGCGCGCTGGACGCCATGGCAAAAAATTGCCGGCTGGCTCTGAAAACCGACAACGATCGGACAAACGCCATTGTCAGCGATCTGCTGCCGATGTTAGATCATGTGATTGGCCGCCTGTCACAGGCCGAAGCGCGCATCGTTCAGGCGAGAATGTTCGCCGACAGCGGCGCCGCCGTGGCGGACCAGCTGCAAAAAGCCGCCTCCACGGTCTCCGCCGCGCTGAAACGCGCGGCCTACGAGGAAATCATGCGGTTTATTCACGCCATTAACAGGATCGTCTGACCATGGATCTGACCTATGCGCCTTTGCTGGCCTGGCTGTTGCTCGTCCATCTGCTGGCGGATTTTCCGCTGCAGCCGCTGAGTTGGGTGGAAGATAAAATTCGGCATCGCGCGCGTTCGCGTTTTCTGGTGTTGCACGCGTTGCTGCACGGGGTGCTGGCCGCCTGGGCGGTGGCCGGTTTCGGCCTGCTGCATGGCGGGCTTTCTTCACTGCAGGTGCTGGCCAGCCTGCTGGCCATCGCCGTCAGCCACTACCTGATCGATTTGCTGAAAGTCACCGCGATGAACCGCCTGAGCCCGGCCCGCAGTTTCCTGCTCGATCAGGGATTGCATCTGGCGGTGATCGCCTTGCTGTGGCTGGGGCTAACGCCGAACGCCGGTGAACTGCTCGCCGCGCTGGGGCGGCAGCTGGGGCGTTGGCAAACCGGGCTGGTGCTGGTGGCCTACAGCCTGATTTATCTGCCGATGAGCCTGCTGATCGGGCAACTGCTGGCGCACTGGACGCCGCAAATGCCGCCTTCGGCCAAGGCCGACAACGACTCGCTGCTGCGCGCGGGCAAACAGATTGGCTATCTGGAGAGAACGCTGATCCTGACCTTTGTGCTGCTGGGGCAAATCCCGGCGATCGGCTTTTTGCTGGCGGCCAAATCTATCTTCCGTTTCGGCGATCTGCGCCAGAGCGATGATAAGATGCGTACCGAGTATGTGCTGCTCGGCACGTTGTTTTCCTTCACGCTGACCATCATGCTCGGCCTGCTGGTCAACAAACTGCTGTAGCGGTGCAGGGGCGAAGAATTTCGCCCCTGGAGTGAACGCCGAGGCGGCTTACAGCCACTCGCCGAAGCGGCGGATATAGAAACGCTTCATCAACTGGGCGACCACGCAGTAGCTGACCAGCGTAGCGGCCAACCACGGGAAGTATTCCCACGGCAGCGGCTGCAGGCCAACCAGGGCGCCGAGCGGCGAGAACGGAATATAGATGCCGAGCGCCATCACCAACCCGGTGGTCAGCAACACCGGCAGCGCCGCGGTGCTCTGAATGAACGGGATCTTCTGGGTGCGCAGCATATGCACCACCAGCGTTTGCGACAGCAGCCCCTCAATGAACCAGCCGGACTGGAACAGCGCCTGGTGTTCTACGCTGTTGGCGGCGAAGACGTACCACATCAGCGCATAGGTCGTAATATCGAAGATCGACGAGGTCGGCCCAATCCACAGCATAAAGCGCCCGATGTTTTTGGCATCCCACTTGCGCGGCTTGCGCAGGAACTCTTTGTCCATCTTGTCCCACGGCAGCGACAGCTGGGAAATGTCGTACATCAGGTTTTGAATCAACAGGTGGATCGCCAGCATCGGCAGGAACGGGATGAAAGCGCTCGCCACCAGCACCGAGAACACGTTGCCGAAGTTGGAGCTGGCGGTCATGTTCAGGTACTTGATGATATTGCCGAAGGTTTCGCGCCCTTTGATCACCCCCTCTTCCAGCACCATCAGGTTCTTTTCCAACAGGATGATGTCCGCCGATTCCTTGGCGATGTCGGTGCCGGTGTCGACCGAGATGCCGACGTCGGCGTCGCGCAGCGCCGGCGCATCGTTGATGCCGTCGCCGAGGAAGCCGACGGTATGGCCGTTGCTCTGCAACATTTTCAGCACCCGCGATTTCTGCAGCGGCGTCAGCTTGGTGAAGACCGTACGCTGTTCCACTTCGCGCGCCAGCTCTTCGTCATCCATCTGTTCAATCTGCAGCCCGGAGAGCGGCTCGCCCGGCTCCAGGCCGACATCGCGGCAAATCTTACAGGTGATCACCGGGTTGTCGCCGGTCAACACCTTCACCGTCACACCGTTTTCCTGCAGCGCGGCGATCGCCTGCTGCGCGCTCTCCTTCGGCGGATCGAGGAAAGTCAGCAACCCTTGCACCACCATGTCGCGCTCGTCGGCCACGCTCAACGGTTCGGCCGGGCGCTGCGCATCCAGTTCGCGCGTCGCCAGCACCAGCACTCGGAAACCGTCTTCGTTATACTCGCGAGCCAACGCCTGCAGCGCCGCACGGCGCGCGTCGTCCAGTTCCAGCGTTTTGTCGCCTTCGCGCACGTGAGTGGCGATCTCCAGCATCTCCTCTACCGCGCCCTTACAGATCAGCTGCTGCTTGCCATTTTCGTCCGCCACCACGATCGACAAACGGCGGCGCACGAAATCGAACGGCAGCTCATCCACCTTGCTGAAACGCCCCAAGGCTTCAATCCCCGGTTTGCCGCGGCCAAAGCGGATCACCGCCTGATCCATCAGGTTCTTCATGCCGCTCTGATGGAAGCTGTTCAGCCAGGCCAGGTGCAGCACCTCGTTATCTCTGGCGCCAGTGACGTCGATGTGGTGCTCGAGAATGATGCGATCCTGGGTCAGCGTGCCGGTCTTGTCGGTGCAGAGCACGTCCATGGCGCCGAAGTTCTGAATGGCGTTCAGGCGCTTCACCACCACCTTGCGGCGCGACATGGCGATCGCCCCTTTCGCCAGGTTGGAGCTGACGATCATCGGCAACATTTCCGGCGTCAGGCCGACCGCCACCGCCAGTGCGAACAGCGCCGCCTCGCTCCAGTCGCCTTTGGTGAAACCGTTGATCAGCAACACTACCGGCACCATCACCAGCATGAAGCGAATCAGCAGCCAGCTGACGCTGTTCACCCCGCGATCGAACGCGGTTTGCGCCCGCGAACCGACGATCGACTTGGCCAGCGAGCCGAAGTAAGTGCGCCCGCCGGTCGCCACCACCACCGCCGTGGCGGTGCCGCTGGCGACGTTGGTGCCCATCAGGCAGATATTGGACAGCTCAAGCAGCGCGTTCTCGCTGGATACTTCCCCTTCGCTCGACTTCTGCGCCACGTTGCCCATGGCATCGTATTTCTCGATAGGGATCGCTTCGCCGGTCAAAATCGCCTGGCTGATGAACAGATCGCGCGAGGCGATAAGACGCACGTCGGCCGGCACCATGTCACCAGCGGAGAGCTGAATGATATCCCCCGGCACCAGTTCACGGATCGGCACTTCCAGCGTCAGCGGATGCGCGCTGTAGCTGCTGCGGCGCAGCACCGTGGCGGTGGTGCGCACCATCGACTTCAACGCTTCCGCCGCTTTGTTGGTGCGGTATTCCTGCCAAAAACGCAGCAGCCCGCTCAGCGTGACCATGGTCAGAATGATAATGACGCCGGTGAGTTCAGTTTCTTCACCGTTCTGGCGCGGCAGCCAATAATCGGTAAAGAAACTGATCGCAGCCAGCACCATCAGTACGAAGATAAACGGGTTGTTGAAGGCCTTGATCAGCTGAATCAAGGCATGCGGTGCCTTGTCGTGGGCGACCTGGTTGGCGCCGAACTGCTCCAGCCGCTCATCGGCGTCGTCCTGGGTCAAGCCGTTGCGGTTGCACTTCAGGTTCGCCAGCGTTTGGGCGATGCTGTTGGTCGCCTCTTGCGCAATGGCGTAGGCCGCCGCATCTTTATCACGGCGACGCATTCTTTCATTAATCTGAGTCATAACGCTATTCTCTTATTTTCGTTCTACGCACAGGGATATCCCGCCCGATAAACAGGTGACTCTGCGCAGAGTGGAATTTTTAATTAGCGTGACTAAATGGCGGAATTACCCTGTCAGCCACGCAAGAATCATTTCCCTTCCGGGGTCATCGTCCATAACGCCTCCTTAATGCCCCACGTTATTCAAGGTGCTCATGAATAAAACCGAACATATAATCAAGTTAATCAATATTTATATTATTATTCAGACCGGTAATTCGGACGCGACGCGCCAGCGAACGGCACTCACGCTTTTTTCCAGACTGACGCGGCAAACAATACCTTCGATTTCTTTTTGCGCGGCCGGGGTGGCGGTAATTTCCGCGCACACTTCCAATTGCCCCGGACTGGAAATATCGGCGCTGCGCAAGGATTGCAGCCGCAAGGCGACGCCGTTCAGCGCCTGCAGGATCAGGGTGCGCACCAGAATTTCGTCCTGCTCGCCGCAGGTCACCTGAATGCGGTAGCACAGTTCCAGATCGGTCGCCTGCTGATGCGGCTGCAGATTGATGCGCTGCGCGGCTTCGCGCAGCAGGATATTGGCGCACAGGATCACCAGCGTAGCGACCACCGCATCCCAATGCTGGCCCAGGCCGCACAGGACGCCAATCCCCGCCGAACACCACAGCGTGGCGGCGGTGTTGAGGCCGCGAATGTTCAGCCCTTCACGCATGATAACGCCGGCGCCGAGGAAACCGATACCGGATACGATCTGCGCGGCCACCCGGCCGGCGCTGGCCGGATCGGTGGACATGGAGCTGAGAATAAAGACCGCCGCACCGGTCGCCACCAGCGCATTGGTGCGCAGGCCGGCCATGCGCTGGCGCCACTGGCGCTCAGCGCCAATTACCGCGCCCAGGCACATTGCCAGCAATAAATTTAAAACGAAAGGAGTCATCGCCATGACTGTCCCCTTAATTAACCGCAGGAGATAAAATCATGTGCTGTTTAGCACACGCGAAAGCGCGCTGAAAATAAATCAGCGAATCAGCGTGTCGTGCCTGGAGGGAAAAGGCTGTGGCTGTAAAATACCATAATAACGTCCAACTCGATTCACCTGAAACCGTCAGGCATCAGGAAACGTTTATTACTCGGGTATGCACAGCTCAGAAATAACTGGAGAGGGGTGCTGCCCGCCGATAACGGCAAGCAACAAATCAGAAGAGAATTGGTCAGCTTGCCTTATTTGTTTTATTACAACTACAACTGTCCAATTGGGTTTCTCCACCGAAATTTTGGCTGAGTATAGTGACGTCGGATAATGAAGTAAAGGCTAATTTATTAAACGAAAAATAAACTGGAATACGGCGATGATATTTCGATGTCACGAATAGAAGATGGCGACATTGGGCGCCGACGCCGCCTTCCGGCCGCTGCATCAGGCCCTGTGGGACAAAGCGCTGACCGCCAATTTCAGCGCGCAGCCTTTCGCCGGCATCGCGGCCCACAGCCTGCGCGCCACACTGGCCGACGGCCGCACGTTCGACGTTGCGCCTTAGCAAGGTCGCCGGCGGTGGGCTACGCTAGGCTATATTTCCGACGACCCGCAAGGAGTGGCCGATGACGCCTCTGATCCACACTCTGCTCGACGAAATTTGGCAAAGCCTGGGGCAGCGCCCCGCCCCCGCCGACCGGCTAACCGTAAGCGGCACCGGCGCATTGCCTTCGGCGTTTCCCGTGACCGAATTGGCTACCGCCGCCTGGGGCGCCGCCGGTTTGGCCTGCGCCGAGTTGCTTCGCCGCGAGGCGGCCGACGCGCCGCAGGTCTGGATCGATCAACGCCTGGCCTCGCTCTGGTTCGGCTGGACGCTGCGTCCGCTGGGGTGGACGCTGCCTGCGGCCTGGGATGCACTGGCCGGCGACTATGCGACGGCGGATGGCTGGATACGCCTGCATACCAATGCGCCGCACCATCGGCGAGCGGTGGAGCAGGTGCTGGGTTCGGCATCGGATAAAGGCACGCTGGCGGAACGCGTGCTGGGCTGGAAAAAAAGCGAGCTGGAGGAAGCGGTGATCGAGGCCGGCGGCTGCGCGGCCCAAATGCGCTCGGCGGCCGCGTGGCGACAACATATTCAGGGCAAAAGCGTGGCGCTCGAACCGCTGATCCACGCCTCACTGCAGCCGGAAGCGCCACCGCCGGGCTGGGCGCTACCCGTCGCCCGGCCGCTGCACGGCGTGCGGGTGCTGGACCTGACGCGCATTCTCGCCGGGCCGATCGCCACGCGTTTTCTTGCCGGTTTGGGCGCCGACGTGCTGCGCATCGATCCCTACGGTTGGGATGAGCCCGGCGTTGAACATGAAGTCATGCTGGGCAAACGCAGCGCGCGCCTCAACCTGACCAATGCGCACGATCGCCATACGTTTGAACATCTGCTGAGAAACACCGACGTGATCGTGCACGGCTACCGTGCCGGTGCGCTGGAGAAGTTGGGCTATGGCGCGGAGGAAAGACGCGCGCTGGCGCCGGGCCTGATAGACGTCTGCCTGAATGCCTACGGCTGGAGCGGGCCGTGGCGCACCCGGCGCGGTTTCGACAGCCTGGTACAGATGAGCTGCGGGTTGGCGGAGGCGGGCATGGTTTGGCGCAGCGCCAGTTTGCCGGTGCCGTTGCCGGTACAGGCGCTGGATCACGCCACCGGCTATTTGATGGCGGCGGCGGTGCTGACCGGTATGGCGCAGCGCCTGAGCCGCGGCACCGGCTACCACGCGCGGCTGTCGCTGGCGCGCACGGCGCAGTTGCTGCTGGCGCATCCCTGTTCGGCAGACTATCGGCCGGAACCGCTGGCGCCAGCCGGAACCGCCGACGAGAACCCGGAAACGGAATTGACTTACTGGGGGGCCGCGCAACGCCTGCGCGCCCCGTTAAGCCTGCAGGGCACGGCGCTGCAGTGGGCGCTGCCGGCGACTACGCTCGGCACCTCGCAACCGGAATGGCTACGCCGCTAAATCGCCGCCAACTGTTGCTGCAGCCACTGCAGCAAGCGGGTGACCGCCGGCGTCAACCCGGCGGTCTGCGGCCACACCAGATAAACGTCGTCATCGCTCAGACGACGGGGCGCGGCCAACGCCACCAGTCTCCCCGCGTCGAGAGCATCCTGGACCAGCAGCTTTTTCGCCAACGCGATGCCAAACCCTTGCTCCGCCGCGCGAATCAACAACCCGGCATCGTTGAACAACGCCTGTTGCCGCCCGCATAACGGCCGCCCCTGCGCGTTGAACCAGTCGCGCCAGGGACTGACGTCGTGCTCGAGCAACGGAATATCGCCACCGTTCTCGAACGCCGCCCCCCATTCTCGCGCCATATCCGGCGAAGCGACAGGCAGCACGTCACCCGACGCGATGCGCTGCGCCTGCAGCCCCGCCCATTGACCGCTGCCGATGCGGATCGCCGCATCGAACCCTCGCTGCGACAGATCCTGCAGCGCCAGCGACGCATCGATATCCAGCGCAATATCGGCGCAGGCCTCATGAAAAGCAGGCAGACGCGGCAACAGCCAATAATGGGCAAAAGACGGCAACACGCTGATGCGCAGCGTCTGGCTTGTCGCCGCACGCCGGGCGCGGGCGACGCCCTGCTGCAGCGCCTGCAGCGCCGGTTCCACCGCCGCCAGCATCTCTTTCCCGGCGGCATTCAGGCGCACGCCGCGCCCGCGCCGTTCAAACAGCGGATAGCCGACCGCCTGCTCCAGCAGCTGAATTTGCTGGCTGACCGCACCGTGCGTCAAATGCACCTGTTCCGCCGTAGCGCGCAAATTTTCCAACCTGGCGGCGATCGCAAAGGTCGGCAAGACATGCAGGGGAATGCGTTCATTCATCATTGGTTAACCAGGCTATCCAAAAAGGTTATTTTTCATCGATTTTGACCGGCAGGCAAATGTTCTATGTTTACCCCATCATCCCTGACGCTTTCGGAGCCACCATGCACCCACGTTTACAACAGGATCTCGCGCAGTTTCCGCAGATCCTCGACCACACCCGCCAGTTGGCGGAAGATTTCCTGACCGGGCTGCAGCAACGCTCGGTCTGCCCGCCGCTCGAGCATCAGCAGCTGCAACCGGGCGACGATCGACTAGATGAAAACGGCGAAGGCGCCCTGGCGACGCTGGAGCGCTTTTGGCAACGTTATCAGGCCGGCATTTCCGCCAGCGCCGGCCCGCGTTATTTCGGCTTCGTCACCGGCGGCGGCACCCCGGCGGCGGTCGCAGCGGACTGGCTGGTTAGCGTGACAGACCAAAATAGCTTGCTCAGCCATGATACCATCGCAGCCACGATCGAGCTGGCGGCCGTGACGCAGTTGAAATCCCTGCTGGGCCTGCCGGAAACGTTCAGCGGCAGCCTGGTCAGCGGCGCGACCATGGCCAATTTCACCGGGCTGGCCATTGGCCGGCAGTGGCTGGGACAACAGCACGGCGTGGATATCGCCCAACAGGGCCTGGCGGCGCTGGGTTCCATCCGGGTATTGTCGGCCAATCCACATTCCAGCAGCGTGAAGGCGCTCAGCATGCTCGGTATCGGCCGCGAGGCGCTGACGACCGTCGCCAGCCTGCCGGAGTCTGAAGCCATGGATATGGAAGCACTGGAACGGCAGCTCGCCGCCGGCGCCGGCCAGCCAACGTTGGTACTGGCCAGCGCCGGTACGGTCAACACCGTCGCTTTCGACGACCTGCCGCGCCTGCTGGCGCTGCGGGAGCGTTATCCGTTTTGGCTGCATGTCGATGCGGCATTTGGCGGCGTGGCGGCCTGCTCGCCGCTCTACGCTCCAAGACTTGAGGGCTGGCAGCATGCCGATTCCATCACTGTCGACGCGCACAAATGGCTGAACGTGCCTTATGACAGCGCGATCCAATTTACCCGCCATTTAGATCTGCAAATGCAGGTATTTCAGAACCATTCGGCCTACCTGGAAGCACCAACATTGCGGCCAGACAACTATCTGCATCTGACGCCGGAAAATTCGCGCCGCTTCCGCGCCCTGCCGCTTTGGCTGACGCTGAAAGCCTATGGCCGCAGCGGCATACGGGATATCGTCGAGCGCAACGTCCGATTGGCGCAGGCGCTGGGGGCGGCGCTGGCAGCCGATGACGGTTTCCAACTGCTGGCGCCGGTGAATTTGAACGTGGTGTGCTTCGCACTCAGCCATCCACAGGGCGACAGCGAGGCGGCGCGCGATCGTTTTCTCGAGCGCCTGAGCCGGCACGGCGTGGTGCGCTGCACCCCTACGCGTTATAACGATCAGCCGGGGATCCGCGCCGCGCTGGTCAACTGGATGACGGAGGAACAGGACATCCGGCTGGCGTTGGACTCGCTGCGCCATTGCCTGGCGGAAACGGCCTAGCGCGCGCGGCGTATTACCCGAGTTGGAAGGCCTGCAAACGCCGTTCTTGCCGCCCGTCATCGCCGATGTTATTCGGCGACAGCCAGGCGGCAAACGCCGCGCGCCGCGCCGGCCATTCCCCGTCGACGATCGACAGCCAGTCGGTGTCGCGCGTGCGTCCTTTGACGACGACGGCCTGGCGGAACGTGCCTTCATAGCGGAAACCCAAGCGCTCGGCGGCCTGGCGTGAAGGCAGATTGAGGCTATCGCATTTCCATTCGCAGCGCCGGTAGCCAAGATCGTCGAACAGATGCCGCAGCATCAGGAAAATCGCCTCGCTGCCCAGCGCGCTGCGCTTCATCAGCGGCGACCAGTTGATGGTGCCCAGTTCGGCCACGCCGTTGGCAGGATCGATGCGCAAAAAAGCGCAGCTTCCCACCGCGCACCCGTTTGACTGATCGATCACTACCATCGTGTTTCTGTCAGAGCTGGACGCCTGAGCCTGAAGATAACGCTGGAAATCTGCGCGCGACTGCGGCCGTTCCCAAAACAGATAAGTCCAGTCGCGATCGTCCTCGGCGGATTGATAAGCCTGATAAAGCGCCTCCCCCCAGCGCGCGAGGTTAAGCGGTTCGAGGCGGCAAAACCGCCCTTGCAGCGGCGAGTGCCCGGGCATGCCTGCCGGCTGCCAATGAGGGAGGGCTTCGCCTATCGGCTGCCCATACTGATTCCGTCTCACCGCGACATCCTGTTTTTGAAAGGTGGAGAGGCAAGTTAAAACCAACGCGAGCCAGAGACAACTCCGACCTGCCATTCCTCCCCTGCGGATCGGGCCGCAGGATGATAGTTTAGAGAAATCACTGAATCACCGTTAAACATTCACGAAAACTATTTCATGTAAAATAAATATCCAGATAACTCATTGTAAAACGGTGATTTATAGCAACAAATAAGCTACACATTCCGGCCATAATGTTAACTTTCGTTTGCCGTTATGATAAAAAAAGAAGTGCTAATCATTAGCATGGAAAGCAGAAAAACACCATAACTTAATGATTTTTAAATAAAAAAAACGAAAAACATCAGAGAGAGCGTTTTTTGTTCACTCAAAAAATGCGCTGAAAGACGTCAAAAAAACGACACATGAATTTTTTTTAAGACTTTTCCTAGCAAACTAAAATTTTGTTTCGTGACATGATGAACAGATTCGCGGCAAGCAATGCAGACAGGCACGGGCGCCAAGCGCAGATCAGGCTCAACATGCCGAAGCTGGACGAGCAGCAGATCGCTCTGACTTAAGCCAAACTTATAGATTCATGCAATTAATAAGTTTAGTATGAAAATATCATTGAGTGACGCCGTGTTTATTGATAGAACACTCGCTACACTGAATTATTGCTCCATTTTGCCTTTCGGCTTTTTAGGCTTTTTCTCATATTACCGCAGTAAAACGGATTTAAGTGGGGGTGCGATATGCCAACGATTATCATGGATTCATGTAGCTATACCAGATTGGGGTTAACCGACTATCTGACTTCGCATGGCGTGAAGAAGCGCCATATTAATGCCATCGAGGACATTGACAGCCTGCATGAAAAATGCAGCAAGTTGAATCCGAGCCTGGTGTTTATTAACGAGGACTGCTTCATCCACGAAGCAAACGCCACCGAGCGAATAAAACGGGTCATTTCACTGCACCCGGATACGTTATTCTTCATCTTCATGGCCATTACCAACGTACATTTCGACGATTATTTATATGTTCGCAAGAACGTCATCATATCGTCAAAATCCATCAAGCCAGAGACTATGAATCAGCTACTTAGTCACTATCTCGAGAGAACGTCTCTGCGTACGGAGAAATCCTCTCTGGATCAAACGCCGGTAACGCTGAGCCAGACTGAATCAAACATGTTACGCATGTGGATGTCCGGTCAAGGCACCATCCAGATATCAGACCAGATGCAAATAAAGGCCAAAACGGTCTCTTCCCACAAGGGAAACATCAAGCGGAAAATAAAAACGCACAACAAGCAGATCATTTATCACGTTGTTCGTTTGACCGATACATTGACCAGTGGAATATTCGTCAATAGCCGCTGAACCACAGAGAACGCCCCCGCTCTGTTTTACCAGCCGTTAAATACCCGGTGATAATGTCATCTGGATAGAAGCCGCTGGAACCACAAAAAAATACCTGCTGCGTTATCCCCCGCTAGCGCAACGGGTATTTTTTTGCCGTCGATAAAAAAAATCCTACCGCAATGAAATAATCTCAAAATGGACAATTTCATTAGCAAATTAATGAGATTAGCCTAAGTTAGTGCCCGTGCTCGCGACAGGGCTCCACAAACGTGCCGTCACGGCTGTCGATTTCATTAAAAAACCAGACGCCCGCCGGATAGTCGTCAAGAGAAACCAGGTACATGGTGCCTTCGTTGAACACCTCTACGGCCAGAATGACGCCTTCACGCCGCGGACCGCCGTCTGTTTTTACCGTCACTCGATCGTTAACCTGCATACCCTTCTCCATTATTTGCGATTGCCGTCAGTGTATTACAAAACCGGAGGCGATGGACACCGCTCCAGCCCTGCCGGCCTCTGCTATCAGCGTAGCAGCCGCCTGGATTTTCACTTTCTTAACGGTTTGGCCGCAGAATCTTAAGCCGGTCTCGCGTAGCCTGTCTTCAGGCGTTTCCCCCCCAGAGAAGCGCTCGCAAATGAAGAAGTAACAAGGAACTTTTGCCCGCAGACTTGCGGGCTTTTTTTTTGCGCACCGCTGAATTGCAGGCATAAAAAAACCCGCCGCGGCGGGTTTTTCTCAATCAGCGCCAGGCGCCAATTAGATAGCGGTAACGTTAGCCGCAGATGGACCTTTCGCACCGTTCTCGATAGAGAACTGTACGTTCTGGCCTTCAGCCAGGGTCTTGAAGCCTTGATCCTGGATAGCAGAGAAGTGTACGAATACGTCTTTGCTGCCGTCTGCTGGGGTGATGAAACCAAAACCTTTAGCTTCGTTGAACCACTTCACTTGACCTTTGATCATGTTAGACATGTCTAATTTCCTTCAATAATAAATGTAAGCCGCCATGGGCGAGGTAGCCGGTCATCAGTTACTTATGGAGGCACTGGAAAGGAAATTCGTCAGAGAAGGGCTATCCGGGATAACGCTTTAAATTTGAACTACTTTACTCAAAATGTCGTGCATAAATAGGTCTGTACCACAGGCCGACATCATTAACTCATGAGCGAGCGGCAATAGCAACCTTTTTCGCCGCAATGGGGCGCTAATCTCGGCTAAACGCACAGGATTTGACCCTGTCTGCCGATAGGGCCGCCGCCTGACTCGCCCGTAACGCCCAAGGCAAATGATAGTAATTCTCGTTCTGCTGTTTTATAGTTGCCTGACGAAATCATTCAGGGAGATTCACCATGCCGAGATGGCTTACATTACCGGCTGTCAGTACCGCCGCCCTGCTGGCCGTTGCCGCTTACAGCGCTCCGCAGAGTGCACTGGAGCTCAATTATCAAGCCCCCGACCCCAGCATGGCTCCCGCGCCCAAGCCGCCTGCCCCCTCTGAGCCGGCCACCAAAACGGGAAAACCGCCGATCGCTTGGACAGAGGCGAGAGATAAAAGCGGTTTTCGCGTCGATATTGAGTGCGATCATCCTGGCTGCAGCAAACCGCGCGCCAAACCTTATCCCGCGTATGAAGGCCCGGTGAAGAAAACCGATCGCCGCCGCCAGTCTGATCCTTATTCCACCAATCAGGATCCCGATTACAACATTCAGTTGGGCTATGAGTGGTAGTGGCGCTTTCGGAGTAATGCCTATATCAGCCTCCTTTGCCGCTGCATAGAATATGCCTCAGTTCACCACTCCTCCTGGTGTTGAACACAACAAGCTGTGTTGCAAATCTTTATGCGCCTCCCTATAGGCGCTTTTTTTTTGGGGCCTATCCCTCAAAGCGTCTTCCGATTACAGATTGCTCTCATTGCCCCACAAAGTGATGAATGTCACAAATACGCCTCCTTGCCATTCTTATTCGGAGGTAACGTTCATGGCCACAGGATCCCTTGCCCTCCTGGCCGTCTTGGCCGGCATTGCGGGCTTCGCCCTCTACAAGCATTTAAAATCTCAGAAAAAAAGCACACTCGTCCGCCCGCACGATCGGTAACCGACAACGCGCTTTCACCGCGAAGGCCCGGCACATCGCACGCCGCGCCTTCGCGGGCTGTCATGCTTTCATCACAAAATTGTCACATTATGGCCATATGATGATTCGCGTTTATCCGCTCTGGCTTAACACCAAGGATTTCGCCCATGACCATAATTAAAGCTGCAAACCATCAGGAAGCAGAAAAACTCATCCGCGCCGGCACCGCCAAGAAAATCGAACTGGCCTACGATATCGGCAGCGACGACTTCTTCCAGCTTGCCAGCCTGTGGTGCGATAAAGGCGCCAAAATCTCCAAAGGAAAAGAACACTTCATCGTCTCGTTGAAAGGGTTCCGCATCCCGCCTAACGATTAATGCCCAGCCGCCCATCGCGGCGGCTTCGCCCCTTCCTCACAAAACCGCTCTATTCAACCACGCGCGCCTCATTCGATTTCGCTAAGCTAACAGCAGACTTTATTGCGGACGTTTCGCCTGATAATCACGTCCGCCACGATGAGGAGAGTAACCATGTCAACAAATGCAGCGCTGCCCGGCACGATGAAAGCGATTGAAATCAGCCAACCGGGCGCTCCCGACGTTCTGGTCGTTACCGAACGCCCAGTGCCCGTTCCGCAAGCGGGCGAACTGCTGGTGAAAATCGCCGCCGCCGGCGTTAACCGCCCCGACGTGCTGCAGCGCCAGGGGAACTATGCCCCGCCGCCCGGCGCCTCGGATATCCCCGGCCTGGAAATTGCCGGCGAAGTGGTGGCCATCGGTGAAGGCGTGACCCACTTCGCGCTCGGCGATCGGGTTTGCGCCCTTATCGCCGGCGGTGGCTATGCGGAATACTGCACCGTGCATGAAAGCAATGCGTTGCCGGTGCCGGCGGGGCTGAGCCTGACCGAAGCCGCCGCGCTGCCGGAAACCTTCTTCACCGTCTGGGTCAACGTGTTCCAGCGCGGTCATCTCAAAGCCGGCGAAACCGTGTTGATCCATGGCGGCACCTCCGGCATCGGCACGGTCGCCACCATGCTGGCGAAGGCCTTCTGCGCCCAGGTGATCACCACCGTCGGCTCCGAAGAGAAACGTCAGGCCAGCCTGGCGCTGGGCGCCGACGTGGCGATTAATTACCGCAGCGAAGACTTTGTCGCACGCACCAAAGACGCCACCAACGGTAAAGGCGCCGACGTCATCGTCGACCTGATCGCCGGCGATTATGTCGCCAAAAACTATCAGGCCGCAGCGATGGAAGGCCGCATCGTGCAAATCGGCACGCAAAACGGCGTGGTGAAAGAGCTCAATCTGATGCCGCTGCTGCTGAAACGCCTGACCCATACCGGGTCGACGTTGCGCTCGCGCAGCGTGGCGGACAAAGCGCAGATTGCCGCCGATCTGCGCGAAAAGGTTTGGCCGCTGCTGGAGCGCGGCGTGCTGAAACCGCAAATTTTCAAAACCTTCCCGCTTGAGCAGGCCGCCGCCGCGCATACGCTGATGGAGTCCAGCGAGCACATCGGCAAGATCATGCTGACGTTCTGAGCCTATTCCCCGCGGCCGGTGCTGCGGGGAAACCGATGCCGCACTCAGGGAATGATGCGGCGGCGGCGGAACTCATCGAACAGCGAGAAAAACATGGCTTCGGTTTCGACAAACTGGTGGAAACCGAAGCGCCGCGCCTTGCTGCCATCCGCGAACATGTCATAGTCCCAGGAAAAGACGAAATCGGCGAAACGCCAGCCGGCCACCGCGCGATAGTCCGGTTCGGCCAATTGGTGCCGCTGCACCAACTCCCGCCACAGCGACGCTTTGCCCGGCATCATGCTCTCCAGCGGCATCGGCAGCGGCGGCGCACATTCCAGCCCAAAGTAAGCGGCGATTTTCGGCCACATCTCGCTCCAGCGAAACAGATCGCCGTTGTTGATATTAAACGCCTGATTGGCCGCCGCCGGCTCGGTCGCCGCCCACAGCGTGGCGCGCGCCAACAGCCCGGCGTCGGTCATTTCCAGCAGGCTGTGGTAAGCGCCCGGTTTACCCGGGAAGCGCAACGGCAGCCCGAGCGCTTTGCTGATCGAGGCGTAAACCGCGATGCTTAACGCCAGATTCATCGGATTGCCGAGGGAGAAGCCCCCCACCACGCTTGGACGGATGGCGCTCCAACGCCAGCGCTTGCCGGCCTGCCGCTGCACCAGATACTGCTGCTGCGCCACGTTAAACTCCGGCGGCATATGCCCGGCGTCGCTTTCGCGCGCCGGCGTTTTAAACGGCCCCAAATGCGCGCCATACACCTTATAGCCCTGCATCAGGCTGATATGTTCCAACGCCGGCGCGACCGGCTCCAGCTCCTCGACGACGTGTTGCAGCATCTGCAGGTTCGGCGCCACCAGCCCCGCCCAGTCCGGCGCATCCTGATAGGCGGCATAGAAAACGTGGCTAATCGCGCTCAGCGGCCGCAGCGCGTCGCGCGTCGCCGCTGCATCCAGCAGATCAACCTGAAGGTGGCGCACCCCCGGCGCCGGTTGCCCACCCCGCCGCGAGACCCCCACCACTTGCCAGCCCTGTCCGGCCAGTTCCTCAATCAATCGGCGCCCAATCACGCCATTGGCGCCGATCACCAATGCCTGCCGCTTTGCATTCATCTTGTCACTCCTCGGGTTATCGATGCCCTGAGTGTCATTGATTAGCAATGCTTGCGGTAGAAGAGACTTTCCACTAACACTTATAAGAAAAATCTAGAGGCAAGATCGACATGGATAAGCTGAACGCCATGAAAACCTTTATGCGGGTGGCGGAGCTGGGCAGCCTGTCGGCCGCCGCTCGCGATCTGCGTTTGACGCAGCCGGCGGTCAGTCAGCAAATCGCCGGCCTGGAGCAACAACTCGGGGCCCAACTGCTGTTTCGCAGTACCCGGGCGGTCACCCTGACCGATGCCGGCAGCAGTTATTATCAGCGCCTCAAACCGATTCTGGCGGCGGTCGACGAAGCGGAAGAAGCGCTGCGCGGCCAGCGCCACCAGTTACAGGGCAATCTGCGCATTCATGCCCCGACCGGGTTCGGGCAGTTGCACGTCACGCCGCTGGCCATCGCTTTCCAGCAACGTCATCCGAGCCTCGCCATCGAGCTGTTGCTGGACGATCGTCGCGCCGACGTGATCGGCGAAGGCATCGACGTAGCGCTGCGTTTCGGTGAACTGCATGCGCCCGGCATGGTGGCGAAACGTTTGGGCGAGCTGCAACGCCTGCTGGTGGCGTCACCGGCCTATCTGGACAAACATGGCACGCCCCGTTCACCGGCGGAGCTGGCTAAACATGCGCACATTCGTTACAGCGGTTTGAACGACGGCGATACGCTCACTCTGTTCGGGCCGCACGGCCCCGAGATGGTTGCTGTGCGGCCCACGTTCCGCGCCAACAATACGCTATCGCTGCTGGCCGCCATTGAGGCTGGAGCCGGTATCGGCGGCGCCCAACGGCCGTTAATCGCCGAGCAGCTGGCGACGGGGGCGCTGGTGCCCGTTTTGCCGGAATACCGCTACCCGCCCATGGCGCTGCACGCGATCTATCCCGCCTTACGTTTTATTCCGGAGAAAGTGCGCGCCTGGGTGGCGCATCTGCAGCAGGCGTTGACGGCGATCGAGGGAATTAGCGGAGTGAAGGCTCCCGGCCAGACGCCGGGAGCCTAATCATTATTTGAACAGTTTACCGACCATATCGCCCAGCTCGTTGCTGTCTTGCTGAACTTCACCGTTTGGTGAGGCGGCATCCGCGACCGTTGGCAAGAACTGCGCAATGGTGCTGGACGCCTGTGCCGGATCGATGCCCAGCTTTTCAGCCAGTTGGTTGATGGCGTCGCTACCCAACGCCTGCTGCACATGGTCGCCGGTAATCGACTGATTTTCGCCATTGCCGAGCCAGGAACCGACGATATCGCCGAACTGCCCCTGACGGAACTTGTCCAAAATGGCCTGCAGGCCGCCTTGTTGCTCGATCCACTGCATAATGGCGATGTAGTCGATACCTTTACCACCGTTGGCGCCGCCGCCCAGAATGTTACCCAATACGCTATCGAACAGACCCATGATATTCCCCTTTCAGCGGGTACGGCCCGCGCCGCACCGCCGGATTGATTTCACGAAAAAGGGCCGCCGCGGCGACCCTGTTGAGCAACGGCTGCTTAGCCTTTGATCTTCCTGTAGACAAAAAGCACCACCAGAGCACCGATTACCGCCACCACAAAGCTGCCCAGGTTAAAACCGTCAACGCGGCCCATACCGAAGAAGGTGCTGATATAGCCGCCGACGACGGCGCCCACGATCCCCAATATAACGGTCACAATAAAGCCGCCGCCGTCTTTGCCCGGCATAATCCACTTGGCCAGGATACCGGCGATTAAACCAAAAATGATCCAGGAAATGATGCCCATCTTTACTCTCCCTATTACCTTTTGCCTAACAGAAATCCTATTACCAGGCCCACGACGGCGCCGGCGCCTATCCCCGCCCAAGGGTTATCCTTAAGGCAGGCACATGATTGCTCGAGCGCTGCTTTTACACCGCTGCTCACTTCGCAGGCGGTGCTTTTCACGTAGTCGCTCGGTTGCTCAACACCGTTTAGATCGTCATTTTCATATGACATGTCAAACCCTTACAGACCAACTCTCTGAGAATTTCGTCACATGTTTCGCGCCAGGCGCCGTCCGCTCCGCGATCTTGCTCTGGGCAATCTGCCCGCTGCCGCTCAATGCGGAGGCGTCCGGCGACAAACGCACAACTTCACACTATGACTATAGTAAAAAATCAGCGGTTTACCCATTTCCGTCCGTCTGAATTTCACCATACAAAAAACGATCTGATTTCATCCCGGTGTCATCTTGCAAGGCTAAACTTTAAACACATCCTCCCGGAGGAAACGCCAATGTTCAATGCCCCCGTTGTCCTGATCCTCGCGCTACTGTACGCACTGGCCGCCGCTTGGGACGGTTCCGCGGCGTTACTGTTTCATTGAGGTTACATAGCCGTTGTCACTTTTGCGATGCGCTTAATTGTGTCTTTATTTTTCAATTTCGCCAGCCGGTTGAAATAGCGGAAAATATCCCCTCCTTCCTCGGTAAAAATCCTATTTCGCTTCGTTTTTCGCCTGCGTTTAAATAAAGCGTAAAAAAAGCATTAATGGAAAATCCTGTTTAGCACAAAATATTCTATCATCTTCCTTATGGAAATTTGGGTTAAGGTCCCATTGGGAAAGAAAAGGAATAACAGGAAAAATGCTTTCTAACCAACGCTTTGAGCGCGAATTCTTGCGCCCTCGTTATTGGTTGTTGTGGATAGGACTGGGAATACTCTATCTCTTGGTATTACTGCCCTACCCGCTCATTTATCGGCTCGGACACGGCCTTGGCAGAATAGCCATGCGCCTAATGAAACGCCGGGTAAAAATAGCGCGCCGCAATTTAGAACTCTGCTTCCCCGCGATGCCCGCCGCCGAGCGCGAGGCGCTGATCGTCAAAAATTTTGAGTCCGTCGGCATGGGGCTGTTCGAAGTCGGCATGGCCTGGTTCTGGCCCGACTGGCGCATCGCCCGTTGGTTCAAGGTGAGCGGCATGGAAAACATGCGGTTGGCGCGTCAGGACGGCAAAGGCGTTCTGCTGATCGGTCTGCATTTCCTGACGCTGGAACTGGGCGCGCGCATTTTCGGCATGCAAAACCCCGGCATCGGCGTGCATCGCCCGCACAACAACAAGCTGATGGAATGGGTACAGACCCGCGGCCGGCTGCGCTCGAATAAATTCATGATCGATCGTAAAGATATCAAAGGCATGATCCGCAACCTGAAACAGGGCGAAATCCTGTGGTACGCGCCGGATCACGATTATGGGCAGCAAAGTAGCGTATTCACACCGTTCTTCGCCGTGGAAAATGCCGCCACGACCACCGGCACCTTTATCCTGGCGCGCATGGGGCGGCCGTCGATCGTGCCTTTCGTGCCGCGCCGCCTGCCAAACGCTCAGGGCTATGAGCTGATCGTGCAGCCGCCGTTGACGGACTTCCCGCTGGATGATGAAACGCGCGCGGCGGCCATGATGAACCGCGTGGTGGAAGAACAGGTGCTGCTGGCGCCCGATCAATACATGTGGTTGCACCGCCGCTTTAAAACCCGCCCACCCGGCGAGCCGTCGCTGTATTAACCGCGTTCGCGCCTTTGCCCGTCCTACCGGCGGCGAAGGCGCTCACCTCGCACGAGCATTCTACGTCAGGGGGACTACACTAATAAGTCACCGACGGCAATTATTGCCGCCAGCAATCATTTCTTCCCGCCCGAGGGCCGGTCGTTGCCTGTCGGGCCACAACCGAGGTCAATGTCATGCTGGTACAACCCTATTTGTTCTTCAGCGGCAACTGTGAGCAAGCGATTAACTTCTATGTACAGCAGTTGAATGCCAAAATTGAAATGGTCATGCGCTTCAAAGACATGCCCGAAGAAGCCCGCCAAGGCGGGCCGGAGGACGTCAATCCTGAAGCGATCATGCATGCGCGCCTGCTGATCGGCGACGGCGTACTGATGGCCTCCGACGGCTGTCCGCAAGATGACAGCGGCGGTGCTTCCCACAAAGGTTTCTCGCTGTCGCTGAACCCCAGCGATGCGGAACAAGGACGCAAACTGTTCGACAATCTGGCGCAGGGCGGCCAGGTGACGATGCCTTACCAAGCTACCTTCTGGGCCAAAGGTTTTGGCATGCTGACCGACAAATTCGGCGTCAACTGGATGATCAACGTCGAATAACCCCGCATGGCGCCGCTAGCTGTAGCGGTGCCAGTCATACGCCGCTTTGGCGAACAGCGCGAACAGCAGCGCCAACAGCGCCAATCCCAACCGCCAATAGGGCGACCGGCGGCGGCGCCAGGCGAAATACATCATCACCGCCAGCGTTCCCAGCGTAAGGGGGTAATACACCGCCAGCGTCAGTAAAGCGATAATGATGTAATCAGACATTGCTCTTTCACTCCGAGGTGCTCACAGCGCCGCTGATGCGGGCTGCGATCGACCTTTCGCCTTATCGCCTCGTTAAAGGCTAGAGGTCTGGCGCATTTATGCATAAAATATAAGATTGCTCTTAACTCAAACTGAATAGTAATCACACAACAAGGGTGACATGACTCAGCAGCAACCCATACAGGATGCCGTGCCGGCGCGCAGCGTTAAAAGCTCCCCATTATTATTTCAGGCCGGCGTGTTTGTCATCATCGTTGCCGCCACGCTGATCCTCTTTAACAGCTGGCAAATCTGGAACGCACACCAGCGCGATCTGCGCAGCGCCGAGCATGAATCCGCCAACCTCGCCCGCTCGCTGGCGCAGCATGCCGACGATACTTTCATGCAGGTGGACGGCAATCTGCTCGATCTGACCGAACGTCTCCAGAACGACGGATTGGGGCCCTCGCAATTGACCCGGCTGCAGCGGGTGATGCAAACGCAGGTCGGCAACCTGCCGCAGCTGCATGGGCTGTTTCTCTACGATGCGCGCGGCCGCTGGCTGGCGACCTCCTCGGGCAAATTCATCAAGAACGCCAACAACGCCGATCGCGATTACTTCATATACCATCAAAACCGCGACGACGGCGGCCTGTACATCGGCAAGGTGATCCGCAGCCGCACCACCGGCGATCTGATCATTCCCGTTTCGCGGCGTTTCAACAACCCGGACGGCAGCTTTGGCGGCGTGGTGTTGGCGACGCTGTACATCGATTATTTCCGCCAGTTTTACGACAGCTTCGCCCTCAACACCGACGCCTCACTGAACCTGCTGCTGGCGGACGGCACCATCCTTTACCGCCGCCCTTACTCGGCGGCGTCGATCGGTAAAAACATCGCCAAGGGCGTGCTGTTCAGCGAAATTTTGCCGCATTCGGAATTCGGTAACGCCACCATCACCTCGCTGTACGATAAAGTAGAGCGCATCTACGGCTATTCGCGGGTCAACCGCTTTCCGCTGGTGATCGCCGCCGGGCTGTCGAAACGCGACGCGCTGGCGGACTGGCGCACCGACGCCGGGCTGTTCGCCGCCGGCGGCCTCTCGCTGCTGGTGATCCTGTTGGCGATGGGCATGGTGCTGCTGCGGCAAATCAAGCACAGCATGCAAACCGAAGCTGAGCTGATGCGTACCCGCGATCAGTTGACCAGCATCAACCAGATGCTCGAAGAGCTGGCGCTGCTGGACGGCCTGACCGGGCTGGCCAACCGCCGCCAGTTTGATATCGCGCTGAAGAACGAGTTAGCGCGGGCTTCGCGCAACTACCGCAGCGTGGCGCTGCTGATGCTGGATATCGACTATTTCAAACAGTACAACGACAGCTATGGCCACGTCGCCGGTGACCAATGCCTGCAGCAGATCGGCCAAACGCTCAAAGGGTTGGCGTGCCGCAGCAACGACGTTCTGGCGCGTTACGGCGGCGAAGAGATGGGGATTATCCTGCCGGATACCGACGTCCAGGGCGCACTGATTTTCGCCGAACGCGTCATCAACGCGGTGCGCGATCTGAAAATTCCGCATCAGGGTAATCCGCACGGCATCGTCACCATCAGCATCGGTATCTGCGCCAAAGTGCCGCATATGTATAACGATACGCCGATCAGCTTTATCAATGAGGCGGACAGCGCGTTGTATCAGGCCAAGAAAAAAGGCAAAAACTGCATTTACGGCGCTTAATCATTAATCGGGCCACCAAAATTTGGCGGCCCGATTTATTACCAACCCAAATGAAATAATTCCCCTCCGCAACATTATTTCCCCGGTTTACCCTGCGCTCTGGATAAAATAACGCCAATAATAAGCGCAATATTTATTTCTATTAAAATTCAATGAGATAAAAACTCGCCATTCCGCAGACAATTCGTGCCATTTTTGATTATTCGTGCCTACACGCAGCTCCGTTTAGCCCTCGTTTACTTTTCATTGGTATTGCCGGTGATACTCTTATCAGGACTATTCTCTATATCAGGAAGCCATCGCACGCTTCGGCGCACTGCGCCCTGCTGATACATCCATAATAGAACCCACAAATTTCACGTTGCAATTGGGCGGCCTGTTGACGCCGCTCCAGCCAGCCACGGCGCAAGCCAGTGCAGCCAACCACGCGGCAACCTGAAAGCGGGAATAAAGCGATATAGATTTGCGAGGAGATCTCATGCCTACTGGCGATATTATGCGTGAACAGGCCGTCCTGACGCTGCCGTTGCGACAATGGGCGGCAGCGGAAGCATCCAGCGCGGTCAGCGAACTGGAACAGGGCAAGGTGCTGTTTCTGCCCGAGCTGGCCTTCACTCTATCTGAGCAGGAAATGTCGCTGCTGGATCCGACGTTGGTCGATCCGAAGCGCAAAAACATCAGCTATCAACCGCTGTCCGGCAAACTGAGCGGCGTGGCCGTCGCGGAACGCCGGCAACAGGTTCAGCAACTGCTGGAGCGCTATTATCAATCTTGCCGCCAGCTGATCGCCGGGCTGTTGCCCGAGTATCAGGAGGCGCTGCACCACCCCACCGGCAGCCTGCGTTTGCACCCGGTTTCCGCCTGGCGGGCGACCAGTTCCTGGCGCAAAGACGACAGCCGCCTGCACGTTGACGCTTTCCCGTCGCGCCCGAACTACGGCGAACGCATTCTGCGCATTTTCACCAACATCAACCCGCACGGCGAGCATCGCCAATGGCGCGTCGGCGAGCCGTTCCCTGAACTTGCGCAACGCTTTATGCCGCGCCTCGCTCGCTATTCCGCCTTCAGCAGCTGGCTGCAGCACCAGGTGCGCATCACCAAAACCCGGCGCAGCCATTATGACCACCTGATGCTGCAGTTGCATGACGCCATGAAGGCCGACGGTGATTATCAGCAACAGGGTCCGCAGCTGGCGCTGGAATTCCCGCCGGGCAGCAGCTGGATTTGCTTCTCGGATCAAACGCCGCACGCCGCGATGGGCGGCCAGTTTATGTTGGAACAGACCTTCCTGTTGCCGGTGAACAAGATGCAGGATCCGCAGCGTTCGCCGCTGAAAGTGTTGGAACAGCTGCGCGGGCAGCCGCTGATCTGAATGACTCGCCGCCGCCGGGATGCCGGCGGCGGCGAAACGCGCATTATGCCTCGAAGTCCCCTTGCTGGCGCGCCACCAGCGTCAGGATGCTGTACAGCGCCACCGGTTGCTGTTCCTGATTCAACACCTGAACATCCCACACCACCACGCCGTGCGGCCGATCTTCGGCGGTTTTTTGCGGCTTGCGGATTTTCTTTTTGCAGGTCAGCCGCACCTGAATGGTGTCGCCGATCTTCACCGGTTCGATAAAGCGCAGATTCTCCATGCCATAGTTGGCGATCACCGGCCCGACGGCGGCGTCGACAAACAGCCCGGCCGCGGCGGACACCACAAAGTAACCGTGCGCCACCCGCTCGCCGAACAGCGAATCGGCAGCGCCGATCTTGTCCATGTGCGCGTAAAAGTGGTCGCCGCTCAGGCAGGCGAAGTTGACGATATCCGCCTCGGTCACGGTGCGGCGCGCGGTCAACAGGCTGTCGCCCAGCTGCAGCTGCTCGAAGTATTTCCGGAACGGGTGCACCGGGTGTTCGGCGACCGGCGCGCCGCGCACCCATTCGCCGCCGATGGCCGCCAGCATCGCCGGGCTGCCCTGGATCGCCGTGCGCTGCATATAGTGCTTCACCGCGCGCAGTCCACCCAGCTCTTCACCGCCGCCGGCGCGCCCCGGGCCGCCGTGCACCAGCATCGGCAGCGGCGAACCGTGGCCGGTGGACTCCGCCGCCGCCTGTTCATCCAAAATCAACATGCGGCCATGGGCGCACGCCGCCGCGCGAATGAAACGCTTGGCCAATGCCGGATCGGCGGTCACCAGCGATCCCGCCAGGCTGCCCTGCCCCAGCAACGCCAACGCGATCGCCTGCTCGGTATCCGCATACGGCATCAGCGTCGCCACCGGGCCGAAGGCCTCAGTGCCGTGCACCGCCTGATGGGTGAACGGATCGGCGCAATACAGCAGGGTCGGCGGATAAAACGCCCCGCCGCGCGCGCCGTCGCCCATGATTTCCAGCTTATCCAGCGACACGCCGCACAGCGGTTCGCAGCCGTTGCGCAGCAGGAACTCCACCTTGCTTTGCACATCATCACGCTGCTCGTGGCTGACCAGCGCCCCCATGCGCACCTGCTCCAACTGCGGGTCGCCCACCGTCACTCCCGCCAGACGCTGCAACAAGGCCTGACGTACCGCCGCCACCTGCGCCGCCGGCACGATGATGCGGCGGATCGAGGTGCATTTCTGCCCCGCCTTGGCGGTCATTTCACGGCACACTTCTTTGATAAACAGCGCAAATTCCGGCATCTCCGGCGTCACGTCTTCCGCCAGCACGCAGCAGTTGAGCGAATCCGCCTCCATGGTGAACGCGATCGATTTTTCCAACAGGCGCGGATGCGCCCGCAGCCGCTGCCCGGTCTGCGCCGAGCCGGTAAAGGTCACCGCATCCTGGTAATCCAGGTGCGCAAACATGTCGCCGACGCCGCCGCATACCAACTGCAGCGCCCCTTCCGGCACCAGCCCGCTGTCGACGATCAGCCTGACCATCGCCTGCGTCAGTTGCGCGGTGGCGGTGGCCGGCTTGATGATGGCCGGCATGCCCGCCAGCCAGGTCGGCGCCAGTTTTTCCAGCATGCCCCAGCAAGGGAAGTTGAAGGCGTTGATATGCAGCGCCACACCGGGGCGCGAGGTCAATACGTGGCGGGCGGCGAACTGCGCCTGCTTCGACAGCGGGATCAGCTCATCTTCCGGCCACAGCGTATCATCCGGCAGATCGCGGCCGGCCATGCCGGCATAGGCGAACAGCGTGGCGATGCCGCCTTCGATATCGACCCAGCCGTCGCCGCGCGTCGCGCCGGTTTGATAGGAAATCTGATACAGCGCCTCTTTATGCGCCAGCAGGTGTTTCGCCACCGCTTTCAGCATCTGGGCGCGCTGCTGGAATGTCATGTGCGCCAGCGCCGGGCCGCCGTGGCTGCGCGCATAGCTCAGGCTCGCCGCTAACGGCAGGCCGTCGGAGCAGACCTGGTACAGCGCTTCGCCGGTCACGGCGTGACGGATCTCGCGCGCCTCTCCCTGCCCGTACACCCAGGCGCCAGAAAGATAACTGTGTAACTGCTGCATGTGCCCTCCGGAATTCATAAATTTTCACCATACAGCTTAATTACGTATCACATAAATGCCAGTCGACGCCAAACTCAATTTTAACAAAAAGAGAACAAGAAGCGCTTTCAAGCCGATTTCCCGGCGTTAACACGGAGTCATTGCTTTTATTTATTAAATATAATCAAAAAGTTAACACAAACACTTGTGAGTGAGCTCGCAAAACCACATAAATCTCGTTTGATCTTTTTGTTATCAGTTTGTAGCCTTATGGTTAGTTAAAGTGATTCACATTTTTATATTTAATGTGAAAAATACGAATCACCAAGAGGCAAGCATGACAACTGACGCACAGTATCAGCAGCATTTCGACGACAAGATCGCGGCGGATATCGCCATTGAGGCCAAGGACTGGATGCCGGACGCCTATCGTCAGAACCTGATTCGGCAAATCGGCCAACACGCCCACTCGGAAGTCATCGGCATGCTGCCGGAAGCCAACTGGCTGACGCGCGCCCCCACGCTGCGCCGCAAGGCGGTGCTGCTGGCCAAAGTGCAGGATGAGGCCGGCCACGGTCTGTATCTCTACAGCGCCGCCGAGACCCTCGGCTGTTCGCGCCAGGACATCTACCAAAAGATGCTCGACGGCAAGATGAAGTACTCCTCCATCTTCAATTACCCCACGCTCAACTGGGCGGATATCGGCGTGATCGGCTGGCTGGTCGACGGCGCCGCCATCGTCAACCAGGTGGCGCTGTGCCGCGCGTCCTACGGCCCCTATGCGCGGGCGATGGTGAAGATCTGCAAAGAGGAAAGCTTCCACCAGCGCCAGGGCTACGAGGCGGTAATGGCGATGGCCAACGGCAGCGACACGCAGCGCGCCATGCTGCAGGACGCCATCGATCGCTTCTGGTGGCCGGTGCTGATGATGTTCGGCCCGAGCGACGCCGACTCCCCCCACAGCGCCCAGAGCATGGCGTGGAAGATCAAACGCCACAGCAACGATGAACTGCGGCAGAAGTTCGTCGACAACACCGTACCGCAGCTGGAAGCGCTGGGCATGACGGCGCCGGATCCGGATCTGCACTGGGATGCCGCCGCCGGCCACTATCGCTTCGGCGAGATCGACTGGAGCGAGCTGCATGAGGTGATCAAAGGGCGTGGCCAATGCAACCACGAACGCCTGCAGGCCAAACGCCGCGCCTGGGAAGACGGCGCCTGGGTGCGTGACGGCGCCATGGCCCACGCCGCGAAAAACGCCGCTTCCGCCGCATAGCCAACATAAGGAACCGAGATCATGAGCCACGTTGAATGGCCGCTGTATGAAGTGTTTATCCGCAGCAAACAAGGGCTGGCGCATCGCCACGTCGGCAGCCTGCACGCCGCCGACGACCAAATGGCGCTGGAAAACGCCCGCGACGCCTACACGCGCCGTAATGAAGGCTGCTCAATTTGGGTGGTGCAATCCCGCCATCTGATCGCCTCGCAGCCGGAAGACCGCGGCGCCTTCTTCGATCCGTCCGAAGACAAGATCTACCGTCATCCGACGTTTTACACCATTCCCGACGGCATCAAGAACATGTAGAGGCGACCATGACGGTTAACGATCCGCGCATCAGCTATTTGCTCCGCCAGGGCGACACGCCTTTGATCCTCGCCCAGCGTCTGTGCGCCTGGTGCGGCCACGCGCCCGAGCTGGAAATCGATCTGGCGTTGGCCAACATCGGGCTCGATCTGCTCGGCCAGGCGCGCAACTTCCTGAGCTACGCCGCCGAACTGGCCGGGCAGCCCTGCAGCGAAGACAGCCTGGCCTTCGGCCGCGACGAACGCCAGTTTCATAACCTGTTGCTGGCGGAACAGCCGAACGGCGGTTTCAACGACACGTTGGTGCGCCAGTTCCTGCTCGACGTCTACCACGTGCAGCTGCATCAGGCGTTGAGCCGCAGCGGCGATGCGCAGATCGCCGCCATCGCCGCCAAGTCATTGAAGGAGGCCGATTACCACCTGCGCTTCAGCCGCGGCTGGATGATCCGCCTCGGCGACGGCAACGACATCAGCCACCGCAAGATCCAGCAGTCGCTGGATAACCTGTGGCGCTTCACCGCCGAGCTGTTCCACGCCGACGCGCTGGAGCTTGAGCTGGCGGAACAGGGCATCGCCGTCGATCCGCGCCAGCTGCAGGCTCCCTGGCAAGCGCAGGTGGAGGAGACGCTGCGCCAGGCGACGTTGACGCTGCCCGCCGAGCAGGCGTTCCGGCACGGCGGCAAACAAGGCCGACACAGTGAACACCTCGGCCCGCTGCTGGCGGAGATGCAGTTCCTGCAACGCGCCTATCCAAACGGCCAATGGTAGGAGGCTGCGATGAACGTCACTCGTTTGCAACCCGCTGAAATCCCGCAGATTTGGCACTGTCTGCAACAGATCAGCGATCCCGAACTGCCGGTGCTGTCGATCACCGATTTGGGCATGGTGCGCGACGTGGCCCGCGACGGCAGCGGCTGGCGCGTGACCTTCACCCCAACCTATTCCGGCTGCCCGGCCACCGAATTTCTGCTCAACGCCATTGAGCAGCGGCTGACGGCCGCCGGCTTCAGCCCGGTGCAGGTGGACATCCGTCTCAGCCCGGCCTGGACCACTGATTGGATGAACGCCGACGCCCGCGAGCGGCTGCGGCAATACGGCGTAGCGCCGCCGCAGGGCCACACCTGCGATCGGCCGCATGCCTACGGCCCGGTAGCCTGCCCGCGCTGCGGCAGCACCCACAGCGAGAAGATCAGCGAGTTCGGCTCCACCGCCTGTAAAGCGCTGTACCGCTGCTGCGACTGCCGGGAACCGTTCGACTATTTCAAATGCATATAGGAGCGCTGACACCATGACGGTCTTTCATCGCCTGAGCGTCGCCGCCATCGAGCGCGAAACGCCGGACGCCGTAGCCATCACCCTGCGGGTGCCCGACGAGCTGCAAAACCAATACCGCTATACCCCCGGCCAGCACCTGACGCTCAAGGCGCTAGTCAACGGCGAAGAACTGCGGCGTTGCTATTCCATCTGCAGTTCGCCGCAGGAAGGCCTGCTGCAGATCGGCGTAAAAGCGATTGATCAGGGCCGTTTCTCCGGCTTCGTCAACCGCATGCTGAAAGTCGGCGATGCGCTGGAAGTGATGGTGCCGCAGGGGCGCTTCGGCTACCAGCCGCAGGCGGAGCGCCGCGGCAACTATTTGGCGATCGCCGCCGGCTCCGGCATCACGCCGATGCTGTCGATCATCAAGGCGACGCTGCAGTTCGAACCGGGCAGCAGCTTCACCCTGATCTACGGCAACCGCAACAGCCGTTCAATGATGTTCAAAGAGGCGCTGTCGGATCTGAAAAACCGCTATCCGCAACGTTTTCAGCCGCTGTACCTGTTCAGCCAGGAGAGCCTCGACAGCCCGCTGCTCAGCGGCCGCATCGACCGTGAACGCCTGGCGGCGATCGGCGGCGCGCTGCTGGATTTCCGCGACTATGACCACGCCTTTATATGCGGGCCGGAATCGATGATGGACGACGCGCAGACCGTGCTGGAGCAGGCCGGCGTACCGGCCAATCACATCCACAGCGAACGCTTCAACACCAGCGGCCTGGTCACCCGCCCGCGCCACAGCGGCGATCGCAACGCCACCCGGGTGGCGATCCTGCTCGACGGCCGCCGGTTGGATATCGAGGTCGGCGAACAGGACGACAGCATTCTCGATGCCGCGCTGCGCCAGGGCGCCGATCTGCCCTACGCCTGCAAAGGCGGCGTGTGCGCCACCTGCAAATGCCGTCTCAAGGCCGGCCAGGTGGAGATGGGCGTCAACTACAGTCTGGAGCCGGATCAGTTGGCGGCGGGCTATGTATTGAGCTGCCAGTCGTGGCCGAAAGGCGACGGCGTGGTGTTGGACTTCGACGTCTAGGAGCCGCGATGGACACCCCCTTTATTTTGCATCAGCAGCAACACCGCGTGGTCACGCTGACGCTGCATCGCCCGGAGGCGCGTAACGCCCTGAGCACGCCGTGTCTGGAACAGCTGGTTGCTCGGCTAGAGCAGGCCGACGCCGACAGCGGCGTGGGCGCCGTGGTGATCGCCGGCGCGGCGCGCTTCTTCGCCGCCGGCGCCGATCTGCGCGAACTGCAACAGCAGGATCTGCCGGCCACGCTGGCGGATCGCCGTCCGCAGCTGTGGCAGCGGCTGGCGCAGTTCAGCAAACCGCTGCTGGCGGCGGTGAACGGTTATGCCCTGGGCGCCGGCTGCGAGCTGGCGCTGGCCTGCGACATCGTCATCGGCGGCGAAAGCGCCCGCTTCGGCCTGCCGGAGATCACCCTCGGCCTGATGCCGGGCGCCGGGGGCACCCAGCGCCTGATCCGCTGCGTCGGCAAGGCGCGCGCCAGCCAGATGGTGCTGACCGGCGAAGCCATCGACGCCCGCACCGCGCTGCAGGCCGGCCTGATCAGCGAAGTATGTGTCGATGCCCTGACGCTGGAGCGCACGCAGCAGATTGCCGATCGCATCAGCCGTCAGGCGCCGCTGGCGCTGCGCGCCGCCAAACAGGCGCTGAAACAGGCCGAGGAAATCGGCCTTAGCCAGGGGCTGGCGATGGAGCGTCAGCAATTTGTCACCCTGGCCGCCACCGACGATCGCCGCGAAGGCATCGCCGCCTTTTTCGAAAAACGTACGCCAAACTATCAGGGGCGCTGATTTATGGATAACGCATTGATTCTCAGCCATCTCGACGCCGGCGTGTTGACGCTGACCCTCAACCGGCCGGATCGGCTCAACAGCTTTAACGACGAGATGCATCGCCAGCTGAGCGAAGCGCTGACGCAAGCCGAGCGCGACGACAGCGTGCGCTGCCTGCTGATCGCCGGCGCCGGGCGCGGTTTCTGCGCCGGGCAGGATCTCAACGATCGCAACGTCAGCGCCGATCAACAGGCGCCGGATCTCGGCCTGTCGGTCGAACGTTTCTACAACCCCCTGATCCGCCGCCTGACCGCCCTGCCGAAACCGGTGGTATGCGCAGTCAACGGCGTGGCGGCCGGCGCCGGCGCCGCGCTGGCCCTGGCGTGCGATATCGTCATCGCCGCCGACAACGCCGGCTTTATTCAGTCGTTCTGCCGTCTGGGGTTGGTGCCTGATTCCGGCGGCAGTTGGTTCCTGCCGCGGCTGGCCGGCCACGCCCGCGCGATGGGCATGGCCTTGCTGGGTGACAAAATCAGCGCTCAACAGGCGCTGGAGTGGGGCATGATCTGGCAGGTGGTGCCGGCGGATGAATTGGCCGACCGCACGCAAACGCTGGCGCGCCATCTGGCCACCCAGCCGACCTACGGTTTGGGGCTAATCAAGAAAGCCATCTACAGCTCGGCCACCAACAGCCTCGATCAACAGCTCGATCTGGAACGCGATCTGCAGCGATTGGGGGGCCGCAGCGACGACTATCGCGAAGGCGTCAGCGCGTTCTTCGCCAAACGCACGCCAAATTTCAGCGGGAAATAGCCATGAACGCGCCCCTTCTTAATGGCCAGGTGGCGGTGATCGGCGCCGGCACCATGGGCATCGGCATCGCCCAGGTGGCCGCCGCCGCCGGCCACCCGGTACGGCTGTTCGATATCGCGCCCGCCGCCGCCCAGCGCGCGCTCGACGAACTCGCTCGCCGCCTGCGGCAGCGGGTCGACGGCGGCAAGGCCGACGCAAACGCCACCGAGGCGCTGCTGGCGCGCCTCGAACGCGCCGACTCGCTCGAGCAACTGGCCGACTGCGCGCTGGTGATTGAAGCGGTGGCGGAAAATCTGGCGATCAAGCAGAGCCTGTTCCGCGATCTGGAAGCGGTCTGCTCGCCCACGGCGCTGTTCGCCAGCAATACCTCCTCGCTGTCAATCACCGCCATCGCCGGCGCCTTGCAACACCCGGCGCGCATGGCCGGGCTGCACTTCTTCAACCCGGCGCCGCTGATGAAGCTGGTGGAGATCGTCAGCGGTCTGGAGACCGGGGCCGAGACCCTCGCCGCGCTGCAGGCCCTGGCGCAGCGCTGGGGTAAGCAGAGCGTCGTATGCCGCTCAACGCCGGGATTCATCGTCAACCGCGTGGCGCGGCCATTCTACGCCGAAACCCTGCGCGCGCTGGAGGAACGGGTGGCCGACGCCGCCACCCTGGATGCAGTCATGCGCGATGCCGGCGGCTTCGCCATGGGCCCGCTGCAGTTGACCGATCTGATCGGCCAGGACGTCAATTACGCCGTGACCGACTCGGTGTATCAGGCCTTCTACCAGGATCCGCGCTTCACCCCCTCACTGGTGCAGCAGGAGCTGGTGGCCGCCGGACATCTCGGCCGCAAATCCGGCCGCGGCTTCTACCGCTACGACGCGCAACGCCCCGCCGCAGAGATGATCGCCTTTGCGCCGCCGGCGCAGGCCGCGCCGCCGCAACGCGTCACGCTGCACGGCGACTGGTCTTCGCTGGCCGATTTGGCGGAACTGTTGATCGAAAATGCGGGGGCGATCAAACAACCTGGCCAGACCAGCCCGTACCTCACGATCGACGACGTTACACTGATGTTAACCAATGGTAAAACCGCCGGCCAACTGGCCGACGAACGTGGAACGCCCGTGGTGCTGTTCGATCTCTGTGCCGACTATGCGCATGCCTCCGCCATCGCCATCAGCTGCGCGGCGCAAAACGGCGCGCAACACAATGCCAACGCGATTCGCCTGCTGCAGTCCCTCGGCAAGCAGGTCATTCAACTGCCGGATTATCCCGGCCTGCTGACGATGCGCACTCTGGCCATGCTGGCCAACGAAGCGCTCGACGTGGTGAACAAAGGCGTCGCCGGCGCCGAAGATACCGATCTGGCGATGCTGCGCGGCGTCAACTATCCGCGCGGACCGCTGGCCTGGGGCGCCGCACTCGGCTGGCGCCACATTCTGACGACGCTGGAAAACCTGCAACGCTATTACGGCGAAGCGCGCTATCGCCCGATGCCGCTGCTGCGCCGCTACGCTTCCCCCGCCTCTTTCTCAGGAGCCGAACGATGAACGCCAATACGCCGCGCGCGCTGGCTCAGCGCTGCGCCGAACAGATGTTCCAGCAAGATACCTGCGCTCAGGCGATGGGGATGCATATCGACGCCGTCGACGCCGGGTACGCTCAGGTCAGCATGACCGTCGGCCCGCAGATGCTCAATGGCCACCGGACCTGCCACGGCGGCCAGCTGTTCAGCCTGGCGGACACCGCCTTCGCCTACGCCTGCAACAGCCAGGGGTTGGCGGCGGTGGCCTCCGGCTGCAGCATCGACTTCGTCCGCCCGGCGCTGGCCGGCGATCGCCTCACCGCCAGCGCGGCGGTGCGCCACCAGGGCAAAGCCACCGGGCTGTACGACGTCGAGATCGTTAACCAGCTGGGCAAAACCGTCGCCTGGTTCCGTGGCCGCGCGCACCGCCTCGGTCACAGCATTTTAGGAGATCAGGCATGAATCAGGCATTTATCTGCGACGGCGTGCGCACCCCGATCGGCCGCTATGGCGGCGCGCTGGCCCAGGTGCGCGCCGACGACCTCGCCGCCCTGCCGCTGCGCGTGCTGCTGGAGCGCCATCCGCAGGTGGATTGGGCGCAGCTGGACGACGTGATCCTCGGCTGCGCCAACCAGGCCGGGGAAGACAACCGCAATCTGGCGCGCATGGCGCTGCTGCTGGCCGGATTGCCGGTCGGCGTTTCCGGCACTACGGTGAACCGCCTGTGCGGTTCGGGCCTGGATGCGCTGGCGATGGCGGCGCGCAGCATCAAGGCCGGCGACGCCGGGCTGCTGCTGGCCGGCGGCGCGGAATCGATGACCCGCGCGCCGCTGGTGATGGGCAAGGCCGACAGCGCCTTCAGCCGCCAGGCGCAGCTGTACGACACCACCCTCGGCTGGCGCTTCGTCAATCCGCGGATGCAGGCCGAGTTCGGCACCGATTCGATGCCGGAGACCGCCGAAAACGTCGCGGCGCAGTTCAATATCAGCCGCGCCGATCAGGACGCCTTTGCGCTGCGCAGCCAGCAGCGCGCCGCCCGGGCGCAGGCGCTGGGCCACCTGGCGCAGGAGATAGCCCCGGTCAGCCTCACCGGTAAAAAAGGCGCGGTCACCCTGTTCAGCCAGGATGAACACCCGCGCGCCGACACCACCTTCGAGCAGTTGCAGGCGCTGAAAACCCCGTTCCGTCAGCCCGGCAGCGTCACCGCCGGCAACGCCTCGGGCCTGAACGACGGCGCGGCGGCGTTGATCGTCGCCTCCGAAGCGATGGCGGCGCGCCAGGGGCTGACGCCGCGCGCGCGCATCGTCGCCACAGCCACCTGCGGCGTGGAGCCGCGCCTGATGGGCATCGGCCCGCTGCCGGCCACCCGCAAGGTGCTGGAGATCGCCGGGCTGAGCCTGGCGCAGATGGACGTCATCGAACTGAACGAAGCGTTCGCCGCCCAGGCGTTGGCGGTGATGCGCCAGCTTGGCCTGCCGGACGATGCCCCGCAGGTTAACCCCAACGGCGGCGCGATCGCTCTGGGGCACCCGCTGGGCATGAGCGGCGCGCGCCTGGCGCTGGCCGCCCTGTTTGAACTGGAACGGCGAGCCGGCCGCTATGCGCTTTGCACCATGTGCATCGGCGTCGGCCAAGGCATCGCCATGATCATTGAGCGTGTCTGACCCCTGAGGCTAACCATGACAATAAATCCACAGCCCCTCGAAACGATCGAATTCGCCTCGCGCGATGAGATTGAAGCGTTGCAGTTGGCGCGTCTGAAGTGGACGCTGCACCACGCCTACGACAATGTGCCGATGTACAAACGCAAATTCGACCAGGCCGGCGTACACCCCGACGATCTCAAACAGCTGAGCGATCTGGCGCGCTTCCCCTACACCACCAAGCAGGATCTGCGCGACAACTACCCGTTCGACACCTTCGCAGTGCCGATGGAGCAGGTGGTGCGCATCCACGCCTCCTCGGGCACCACCGGCCGCCCGACGGTGGTCGGTTACACCCAGCGAGACATCGATAATTGGGCCGATATCGTCGCCCGCTGCCTGCGCGCCGGCGGCGCCACCGCCAAAGACAAGGTGCACGTCGCCTACGGCTACGGCCTGTTCACCGGCGGCCTGGGCGCGCAC
>NZ_JVEL01000338.1:0-1043 GCF_001076875.1 Serratia sp. 506_PEND | reverse complement strand
GCTCGGCGCGACGGTGATCCCGATGTCCGGCGGCCAGACGGAACGCCAGGCGCAGCTGATCCTCGACTTCAAACCCGACATCATCATGGTGACGCCGTCCTATTGTCTGACGCTGATCGACGAACTGGAACGCAAAATGGGCGGCGACGCACGCGGCTGCTCGCTGCGGCTCGGCGTGTTCGGCGCCGAACCCTGGACCGAAGCCCTGCGCCACGAAATCGAAACCCGCATGGGCATCAAGGCGCTGGATATTTACGGCCTGTCGGAAGTGATGGGGCCGGGCGTGGCGATGGAGTGTCTGGAAAGCGGCGGCGGCCCCACCATCTGGGAAGACCACTTCCTGCCGGAGATCATCTGTCCGGAGACCGGCATCGCCCTGCCGGACGGCGAACACGGCGAACTGGTGTTCACCACCCTGACCAAAGAGGCTCTGCCGGTGATCCGCTACCGCACCCGCGATCTCACCCGGCTGCTGCCGGGCGACGCGCGCCAGATGCGCCGCATGGGCAAGATCACCGGCCGCTCCGACGACATGCTGATCATTCGCGGCGTCAACGTCTTCCCGTCGCAGGTGGAAGAGCAGATCATGCAGTTCGAGCAGCTGTCGCCGCACTATCAGCTGCAGGTCAGCCGCAGCGGGCATCTGGACACGCTGGCGGTGCGCGTCGAACTGAAAGAATCGGCGCTCAGCCTCAGCCATCAACAGCGTTGCGATATCTGCCACCAGCTGCGCCATCACATTAAATCGATCGTGGGCGTCAGCACCGACGTCAGCATCGCCAACTGCGGCGATATTCCTCGCTCGGAAGGCAAGGCGCAGCGCGTGGTCGATCTGCGGCCGCGCTGAGGCGCGCGGCGTCACGGATGACGCCGCCCCAAATTAGGCGTAATGTTGTGGCTCATCGAAGGCTAACCCATGGAAAAATATGGAACATAAACTGGATGAGTTCATTCGCCATGCCGTCGACGCGCAGCCGATCAGCGGCACCTCGCTGATCATTTCGCTGTACGGCGACGCGCTCAGCCACCGCGGCGGCGAAGTG
>NZ_JVEL01000337.1:2724-5570 GCF_001076875.1 Serratia sp. 506_PEND | reverse complement strand
ATGCCATCGCGCCGGAAAACGTCTTCACCGACTGGCGTCAGGCCGCCGACGCCGGCAAGCTGGCCGACGCGGTGCTGATCTGCACCCAGGATCAGATGCACCTGGAACCGGCGCTGGCCTTCGCCCGCCAGGGCTACGCCATGCTGCTGGAAAAACCGCTGTCGCCGGACGCCGACGAGTGCCGCGCCATCGTCGCCGAAGTGACGCGCCAACGGCTGATCTTCTCGGTCGGCCACGTGCTGCGTTACACCCGCTATACCCAAAAGCTCAAACAGTTGCTGCGCGACGGCGCGATCGGCGACATCGTCAGCCTGCAACATTTGGAACCGGTCGGCTACTGGCATCAGGCGCACTCCTTCGTGCGCGGCAACTGGCGCAACGATCGGCAGGCCGCCTTTATGCTGCTGCAGAAATCCTGCCACGACATCGACTGGATCCGCTACGTGATGGAGCAACCCTGCGAACAGGTCAGCTCCTTCGGCAACCTGCGCCACTTCCGCCAGGAAAACCAACCGGCGGGCGCGGCGGACAACTGCCTGGATTGCGCGGTAGAGGCAAACTGCCCCTATTCCGCCAAACGCATCTATCTGGGCGACGATCACAAGGCCACGCCCGGTTTTCTGCGCGTGCTGACGCCGGAACCCGACCAGACGACGCTGCGGGCGGCGCTGCGCGACGGGCCTTACGGCCGCTGCGTCTACCGCTGCGACAATAACGTGGTCGACCATCAGGTGGTCAACATGCAGTTCGCCGGCGGCCGCACCGCGTCGTTCACCATGACGGCCTTTACCCGCCACGAAGATCGTCACACCCGCATCTTTGGCAGCCGCGGCTGCCTGGAAGGCGACGGCCGCCATATCCGCATCACCTCGTTCCTCGACGACGGCGAAACGCATTACGACACCGACGCCGGCCAGGATCTGCACGCCATGGCCGGCCACGGCGGCGGCGACTACTTCCTGATGCAGCACTTTATCGCGGCCATTCGCGCCAACGATCCGAGCCAGGTGCTGGCCGGCCCGGCGGAAGCGCTGGAGAGCCACCTGATGGTGTTTGCCGCCGAACGCGCCCGCCGCGAGGCGGCGGTGATCGCCCTGAGTGGAGCCTAAAGCATGGCCACGACAGAGATGCGTTACGGCTTCGACATCGGCGGCACCAAAATTGAAATGGCCGCTTACGATCGCCGGCTCAATCAGGTGCTGCTCCAGCGGGTGCGCACCCCAACCGGCGATTACGGCGAGTTCGTGGCCTGCATCGCCGGGCTGGTCGAGCAGGCGGATCGCGAACTGCACACGCGCGGCAGCATCGGCATCGGTTTGCCGGGGATCACCGATCCCGTCAGCCGCCGCCAGTTGGCGGTCAACGTGCCCTGCCTGACCGGCCATTGCCTGGCGGATGATTTGACGCAGGCGCTGGCGCGACCGATCGCTATTGAGAACGACTGCCGCTGCTTCGCGCTGTCGGAAGCCAGCACGCCGCAAACCGCGCACCTGCCGCTGGTGTTCGGCGCCATCATCGGCACCGGCGCCGGCGGCGGCCTGGTGGTGAACCGGCAACTGCACAAGGGGCGCAGCGGCGTGGCGGGCGAATGGGGACATATGCCAATCTCGGCCCAGCTGGCGCAGCGTTACGATCTGCCGCTGTTCGGCTGCAACTGCGGGCTGACCGGCTGCTTTGAACGCTACGTCTCCGGCAGCGGTCTGCTGGCGCTGAGCCGCCATTTCACCCATCCGGCCGCTGACGTGCCGGCGCTGGTCGCCTGCTATCGTGCCGGTGATGCGCTCGCGCAGCGGCTGATGACCATCTACGTCGACATCCTGGCCAGCGCGCTGGCCGGCTTACAGCTGCTGCTGGACGTTGATGCCTTCGTGCTGGGCGGTGGATTGTCCAACGTCGGCGAGCTTTACCGGCTGTTGCCGCCGGCGATGCGGCGCTGGCTGCTGCCGGGCATGGAGCCGGCGGCGGTGTTCCCGCCGGTGCACGGTGACAGCAGCGGCGTGCGCGGCGCAGCGCTTTTACGCGCGCCGGCATAAAAAAACAGTGAAAGCCCGGAGATTGTCGAGCGATCGCTGCGGCTTTCGGCATCGACGGACTGAATGAATAAGCGCTGGGAATTGGCGACTGAAAAATAACGAATTTGCCGTTTTCACTTTGCGTTAACACTGCTTTCGGTTGCCGCCCAACCGAAAGCAAAATCAAATATAACCAACTGATAGATATAGATATTTTAAAATTAATCGATTGCATTTCAGTGTTTCGTTTGCTGTAATTCGCCACGAACAACTGAAAGCGCTCCGGTCGGTATCGCTGCGGCTTATTAAGCCGCGGTCGGGCACGGCTACAGGTAAATCAGGAGTCTGCGTTAATGATCAATACCGCAAAACGCCGGGAATTAATTATCGACCAGCTGTGTCGCGAGGGCACGGTGCGCGTGGAGCAGCTCAGCCAGCAGTTTTCGGTGTCCAGCGTCACCATCCGCAGCGATCTGCGCCAGCTGGAAAAACACGGCTGCGCGGTGCGCGCCTACGGCGGCGCCATGTTGAACAAACAATTCGCCTTCGACCGCCCGTTGCAGGACAAGGGCCGCATCAATCGCGACGTCAAACACGCCATCGCCTGCGCGGCCGCGGCGCTGATTGAAGACGGCGACGCCGTCATCCTCGACTCCGGCTCCACCACCAGCCAAATGGCGCCGCAGCTGGCGGGGAAAAAGGATCTGGTGGTGATGACCAACGCGCTCAACATCGCCTTCGAACTGGCCAACAACGAGGAGATCGACCTGATGGTGGTCGGCGGCAGCGTGCGCCGCAAAGCCTGGTCGCTGTACGGCCCCGCCGCCGAACAGC
>NZ_JVEL01000337.1:0-2624 GCF_001076875.1 Serratia sp. 506_PEND | reverse complement strand
GCGTCGACGGCTTCGATCTCGCGAGCGGCATCACCACGCCGGATCCGGGCGAAGCGCAGCTGAACCGGGTGATGTGCGAGGTGGCGCGCGAAGTGATCGCCCTCGCCGACGCCAGCAAATTCGGCCGCACCAGCTTTTGCATGATCCGCGACATCGGCCAGATCCACCGCCTGGTCACCGACAGCCGCATTCCGGAACACTATCTGCAGGCGCTGCACCATTTAGGGATCGACGTGATTATCGCCGACCGTTAACCGAGGCTTTTTAAGGAGCTGTCATCATGAACGCGTATTTCTCTTACGAGGCGAATTGGCTGAAGCAGCGCAACGCCTGGCATACCGCCGCAGAAATTTGGCAACAGCCGGATTTGTGGGCGGCGCTGCACCGCCAACTGCAGGATCAACAGGCGCAGTGGCAACCGTTCCTGGCGCCGTTGCTGGCTAATCCGCGCCTGCAAATCGTCTTGTGCGGCGCCGGCAGCTCGGCATTTGCCGGCCGCGCCCTGGCCCCCTGGCTGCGCGAACGCACCGGCCGCGACGTGGTGGCTTACGGCACCACCGATATCGTCGCCAACCCGCTGCAGTATCTTGACCCTGACCGGCCGACGCTGCTGGTTTCCTTCGCCCGTTCGGGCAACAGCCCGGAAAGCGTGGCGACGGTGGAGCTGGCCGATCAATTGCTGCCGGAAAGCTATCATCTGATGCTGGTGTGCAACCCGGACAGCCGGCTGGCGCAGTACGCGCATCAGCGTGGCAACGTCTGTTCGCTGGTGATGCCGCAAGGCGCCAACGATCAGAGCTTCGCCATGACCTCCAGCTTCAGCTGCATGATGCTGAGCGCCGCGCTGCTGCTCGGCCCGGCTTCGCTCGAGGCCGCCCAGGCGCCGTTGAACGCCATGGTGCAGCGCTGCCGCGCACTGCGCGAAACGCTGCAGCCGCAGGTGAAGGCGCTGGCCGCCAGCGGTTTCCGCCGCTATATTACCCTCGGCGGCAGCTGTTTTACTGGCCTCGCCGAAGAGGCCTCGCTCAAGATGCTGGAGTTGACCGCCGGCCGCATCGTTACGCGCTACGACTCGCCGCTCGGCCTGCGCCATGGCCCGAAATTCATGGTCGACGGCCAGACGTTGGTGGTGCTGATGTTCTCCCACAACGACTATGCCCGCCAGTATGACCGCGATCTGTGGAACGAGCTGCAGCGCGATGGGCAGGCGATGCAACTGGTCGGGTTGACCGGCGAACGCCAACCTCTGTCCGATGCCCTGCTGCATATGCACGATGCGGCTGACGATATCTGGCTGCTATTCCCGTATCTGCTGTTCAGCCAGATGCTGGCCTTCGAGAGTTCGCTGGCGCTGGGGCTGACCCCGGATAACCCCTGCCCGACCGGCGAGGTCAACCGGGTGGTGAAAGGCGTGACGATTTACCGTTTTCCTTCCCCCGAGCTGTAAGGAGATCCCATGTATCTGATAGCCAACCGAGACATGCTGCTCAAGGCGCAGCGCCAGGGTTACGCCGTTCCGGCGTTTAACGTCCACAATCTGGAAACCGTGCAGGTGGTGGCGGAGACCGCCGCCGAGCTGCGCTCGCCGGTGATCATGGCCGGCACGCCCGGCACCTTCAGCTATGCCGGCACCGACTACCTGATCGGCATTTGCCAATCGGCCGCGCACCGCTACGATCTGCCGCTGGCGCTGCATCTGGATCATCACGAAGCGCTGGACGACATCGAGTATAAGGTGAAAAGCGGTATCCGCTCGGTGATGATCGACGGCTCCCATTTGCCGTTCGAGCAGAATATCGCCAAGGTGGCCGCCGCAGTGGCCCTGTGCCACCGCTACGGCGCCAGCGTGGAGGCGGAGCTGGGCCGCCTGGGCGGGCAGGAGGACGATCTGATCGTCGATACGGCGGACAGCTTTTATACCGATCCGGCCGCGGCACGCGAGTTTGTCGCCGCCACCGGCATCGATTCGCTGGCGGTGGCGATCGGTTCCGCCCACGGCCTGTATCACGGCGAACCGAAGCTGGACTTCGAGCGCCTGGCGCTGATCCGCGAACAGGTGGACGTGCCCCTGGTGCTGCACGGCGCCTCCGGCATTCCGGAAGCGATGGTCAAGCGCGCGATCTCGCTCGGCGTTTGCAAGGTCAACGTCGCCACCGAATTGAAAATCGCCTTCGCCGATGCGGTAAAAAGCTACTTTTCGCAGCACCCGGACGCCAACGATCCGCGCAAGTACATCGTCCCCGGCAAGCTGGCGATGAAAGAAGTGGTGGCGGAAAAGATCCGCATCTGCGGCAGCAGCGGCATGCTGTAACCCCGCTCTCGCCCCCGTTGCTGCGGCCGCGCAACGGGGGCGAAAACGGCCGCCATTGCCCGACTTTCCTGAGAGAACGATCACAGCCTGCTATCCCGCCCGCGCCTCAAATCATTAACTGGTCTTCACTATGATCCAAATCATGGTTTTACTCATCCTACCTCCCTATTATCAAATTCATTGAATGCGGGCAGTAGGATTTTTGCCCATTCGTTTTTATTTCGCCAGGCGAAATGGATTATTTGATGAAAACAAGCGCGCTTGTTTTTTAATTGGCAGTGTTTTTACTCTGAAAGGAACAGCATATGAACCA
>NZ_JVEL01000336.1:0-705 GCF_001076875.1 Serratia sp. 506_PEND | reverse complement strand
GTGAATCCTTCACCTCCTGCATCACCCCCTTAAATCGCTTCTCAAACTCCCCTTTCACGGCAGCACCTGCCTGCATGGCCCCTAAATCCAGAGACAGCAGCTCCACGTCCCGGAGCTTGTCCGGTACCCGACCGGCAACGATGCGCAAGGCAAGTCCTTCGGTGAGCGCGCTTTTACCCACGCCCGCCTCACCGACGATAATCGGATTATTTTTACGACGGCGTGAAAGGATATCGATCATCAGGTCAATTTCATCATCCCGACACAGCACCGGATCGAGCCTCCCGTCGCGGGCGTCCTGGGTCAGGTTATGCGTAAAACGGGCCAACAGCTCCCCCGTAGCAGAGGGGGAGGCAAGCGTGTTCCCCGCTGAAGTGTTCCCCTCACCTTCCGCCGAGCCCTTCACCCAGCCATCAAAATCCTGCGCCAGTCGTTCCCGGTTAATGCCCGACAGCAAGCGGGAAACGGCAGGTAATACATAGCGTCCCGGTGTCATCAGCARTGCCAGCARTACAAYRCCRCTGCGCAACTGCRGATGAYTCATCTGTGCCGAAGCCAGCATCCAGCCATCCTGCAGTAATTCCACCAACAGAGGCGAAAACGCCGGATAGCCCGGTGCAATGGCTTTATCCATGCCCCCCACATCCAGAAGATCACGCACTTCTTCATGGGCGATACCGGCATGATCCAGTATGAGGCGGATAT
>NZ_JVEL01000335.1:0-783 GCF_001076875.1 Serratia sp. 506_PEND | reverse complement strand
CAGCGCCAGTACTGTGGCGCCAGACCTTGCCCCGTTTGTTTGCGTCCCTCCGGCGCACCTGCGCAACTGTAACCCTTCTGTAGTCCAGGACCGGCCATCGCCGGTACCGACCTGCTAACGCATAATTGACCCGCCATTCACATCCTGTCGTGCTGCCCGTACCGGGACGGCTTACGCCTGCGTGTCGTCTGGCGGTAAGGAACACTACGATGTATGCAAAATCCTTTATGGCCCTCGACGGCAACGGTCACCTCACGGGGGCCAGAACCGCACAACGTTACCCGTATGGCCGCTATGCCTGCCACCTCTGCGGTAGTGCACTGCAATACCATCCTGAATACCAGACTGAACGTCCATGGTTTGAACACCAGACTGCCATGTTGACGGATAACGAGCGACAGCATTGCCCGTACGTGAAACCGGAACCCGGAGAGCTGAGGCTGGCAGGGCGTCTACAGCGGGTTATCCCGGGCGCTACGCCCGTGGTGCGCAGAGGAGACTGGCACTGTACCTGTTGTCACAACGATTACCATGGCGAGCGCTACTGCCTCACCTGCCGAACGGGTGAGCACAGCCGTGAAAGCGCGGATGCGGGCAACCTGCCAGCAGAGGTGACGACATGCGCATGCTGAAGTGTTACCTGGCAAATGACCGCGAAGGGCATTTTGTGACTGCCGGCGAGGCGATGAGTACGCCGGGGCAGATATGGATCTGCGCGTCCTGTGGCTGTCGGCTGGTGTTACATGCCAGTATGCACGAAGACCCGTGGTTTGAGCATGACCA
>NZ_JVEL01000334.1:0-10695 GCF_001076875.1 Serratia sp. 506_PEND | reverse complement strand
CGACATCCCGGAGATGCGTAAAGCGTTTGAGGGGCTGCCGATAACCACTACGGGGGTTACTTACTGTCTCGGTGATAATCGACAGCGAGCCAGTGAGTTGATCGTTAGTAACATTTGCGATTGATTTCGCATAGTGCAAAATCGTGATTTTTTTGACGTTCTTAGAGTGCGAAATTCTCTGCTAAACAGTGCAGAAAATTTCGCCGCGCTACAGGCGGCTGCGGCGGTTCGTCATCCGGGCCGTCATCTTCCGCGGTATCCGGGCGATCGCCGTCGATCACCGACATCAGAGTTTCCGAAGGGATCGTCTCATTGTCCAGACCTTCGAACACGCCTTCGCTCTCGTCGTAGGCGGCTTCCGGTTCGAACATCGTGCCGGCGCCGTTTTCACGCGCATAAATCGCCAGCACGGCGGCCATCGGCACCGAAACCTGACGCGGCACGCCGCCGAAGCGCGCGTTGAACTGCACGTCTTCGTTACCCAACGCCAGGTTGCCTACCGCGCGCGGCGCGATATTCAGCACGATCTGACCATCGCGCGCGAACTCCATCGGCACCTGCACGTCCGGGCGAGTCACGTCGACCACCAGGTGCGGCGTCAGTTGGTTATCCAGCAGCCAGTCGTAGAACGCCCGCAGCAGATACGGGCGACGCGGCGTCATCTGAGACATGTCCATCGCGCTTAGCCCCGGGTCTGCAGGCGCATTTCACGCTCGGCTTCGGTCAGGGAAGCCAGGAAGGCGTCGCGTTCGAAGACGCGGGTCATGTAGCCTTTCAGCTCTTTGGAACCGGCGCCGCTCAATTCGATGCCCAGCTGCGGCAGACGCCACAACAGCGGCGCCAGGTAGCAATCCACCAGGCTGAACTCTTCGCTCATGAAATACGGCGCCTGACCGAAGATAGGCGCGATCGCCAGCAGCTCTTCGCGCAGTTGGCGACGGGCGGATTCCGCTTCCTGGCCGCTGCTCTTCTCGATCTTGTCCATCAGCGAGTACCAGTTCTTCTCGATGCGCAGCATCATCAGACGGCTCTCACCACGGGCAACCGGGTAAACCGGCATCAGCGGCGGGTGCGGGAAGCGCTCATCCAGATACTCCATGATGATGCGGGATTCATACAGGGTCAGTTCGCGATCGACCAGCGTAGGCACCGTCTGGTAAGGGTTGAGGTCAATCAGATCTTGCGGCAGGTTATCCATTTCGACCTGCTCGATCTCGACGCTGACACCTTTCTCCGCCAGTACGATACGTACTTGATGGCTAAAAATGTCGGTCGGGCCAGAGAACAGCGTCATTACCGAACGTTTGTTGGCAGCGACAGCCATGAAAACCTCCAAGTTATCTAGAAAATACTGCGAATAGCCAACTGACAGGCTGCTATCCTGAATAATCTTGCCGCAGGCCGGCAGCACGCAGCGCGACCCGAGCCCATAAAAAACCGGCCCAGGAGGTCAACTGCACGGCGAACAGGCGCAAAAGTGGGTGATAGTTTACCAGATTCTGCTTGTTTTGTGGGGACGGTGCGGCGAATTCATGTTGAATTGTCTGATATGCCACAGATTTTAGTCGGGGACGGCGGATTTCAGGCGTAAAAAAACCCGGTGAAGCACCGGGTTTTTTGCGTAAATCGCACTGCCGAAGCAGCGAAAATTAACGCTTGGAGAACTGCGGACGACGACGTGCTTTACGCAGACCGACTTTCTTACGTTCAACCTGACGAGCGTCACGGGTGACGAAGCCAGCTTTACGCAGTTCAGAACGCAGAGTCTCATCGTATTCCATCAGTGCACGGGTGATACCGTGACGGATAGCGCCAGCTTGACCGGAGATACCACCACCTTTAACGGTGATGTACAGGTCCAGTTTGCCAACCATGTCGACCAGTTCCAGCGGCTGACGAACTACCATGCGGGCAGTTTCGCGACCGAAGTACTGTTCCAGGCTGCGCTGGTTGATAACGATGTTACCGTTGCCCGGCTTGATGAAGACGCGAGCGGCGGAGCTTTTGCGGCGACCAGTGCCGTAGTATTGATTTTCAGCCATTGCCATTAATCCCGATTAAATGTCCAGAACTTGCGGTTGCTGTGCCGCGTGATTGTGCTCGGTGCCCGCGTAAACTTTCAGTTTACGGAACATAGCACGACCCAGCGGGCCCTTTGGCAGCATGCCTTTAACCGCGATTTCAATCACGCGCTCAGGACGGCGGGCAATCATCTCTTCAAAGGTCGCTTGCTTGATACCACCGATGTGGCCGGTGTGGTGGTAGTACACTTTGTCTGTACGCTTGTTGCCGGTTACAGCAACTTTGTCAGCGTTCAGAACGATGATGTAATCACCGGTATCCACGTGCGGGGTGTATTCCGCTTTATGCTTGCCGCGCAGGCGACGAGCCAGTTCAGTAGCGAGACGGCCTAAAGTTTTACCATCTGCATCAACAACGTACCAGTCGCGTTTTACGGTTTCTGGTTTAGCTGTAAAAGTTTTCATTAGAAAGCTTACCCAATAATTAGTTACACGTTGGTGAACACCCAAACGCTCGAAAACAGTTGAGGCTCACACGACCATACAAGTCCAGCAAACCTACCCCTTCGAATAGCCATTGCCGGCACTATAAAGTTTTTGGGAAAAAAAACTTTGTTGTAACGTGGGGTCGCAAGATTATAGAGAAGTCGCTCGCAAAGATCGAACGGTTTTTGAATGGAAAATAAATTTATCGCCGGCGGCGGACAACCGGCGATAGGCCCGGCGGGCTCAGGGCAGATGCGGCAGCTTGAGGTACTCTTCGCTCTGCATTTCCTGCAGGCGCGACAGGCAGCGCTGGAATTCAAATTTCAGCTGCACCCCCTGATAGATCTCGAACATCGACGCTTCGGCGCCGATCACCAGCTTGATGTGCCGCTCATAGAATTCATCCACCAGCGCCAGGAAACGGCGCGCGGTATTCTCTTTCAGCGGCCCCATCACCTGCACATTATACAGGATCACGCTGTGGTACAGCCGCGACAGCGCGATGTAGTCCAGTTGGCTGCGCGCCTCTTCGCACAGCGTGTGGAAATCCACCGCCAGCACGCCGTCCACCGAACGGATCGCCTGCAGCGGCCGATGGTTGATCTGCAGCACCGGCGCGTCCTCCCCCGCCTTGCCCGCCAGCTTGACGAACATCCGATCCAGCGCCTCGCGCGTCTGGTCGCTCAGCGGCGTCAGGTAGAGGTGCGCCTGGGTCAGGGTGCGCAGACGATAGTCGATGCCGGCGTCGACGTTCATCACGTCGCAGTACTCGTTGATCAGATCGATAGCCGGCAGGAAACGCGCCCGCTGCAGGCCGTTGCGGTACAGATCGTCCGGCGGGATGTTCGACGTGGCCACCAGCGTGATGCCGCGCGCGAACAGCGCCTGCAGCAGCGTGGCCAACAGCATGGCGTCGGTGATGTCGGAGACGAAGAATTCGTCGAAGCACAACACGTCGGTCTCGGCCTTGAAGCCGTCGGCGACGATTTCCAGCGGGTTTTCCCGCCCCTGCAACTCGGTCAGCTCTTCATGCACCCGCAGCATGAAGCGGTGGAAGTGCAGGCGCATTTTGCGATCGCCCGGCAGACTGTGGAAGAACATATCCATCAACCAAGTTTTGCCGCGCCCGACGCCGCCCCACATGTACAGCCCCTGCACCGGGCGCTGAGGCGCCGTTTCGCCGCCCTTGCCCAGCAAGCGGCTGAGCTTGCCGCGCAGCCCGCCGGCCGGCGCGCTCGCCGCCGGCTTTTGCAGCAGAGCCTGATAAATGCGATCCAGTTGAGTGACGGCCCGGCGTTGAACCTCATCGGCCTGATATTCCCCCGCCTCCAGCGCCTGCTGGTAGCGAGATAACGGTGATAGTGCCTGCATCTGTTCGATGTTCCCTAAGAACGCTTAGAAATTATTTAGCCAACGTTGGCGGCAAGTTGATGCCGATTCGCACCGTTATCGCCACAAATGCCCGCCGCGGGCGCCGCTGAAAACCCTGTGAAAACCAGGTGGAAGCGCATCAGGATTCCACTCGGACAAGGTTAACGGTTATAGTGGATATTATTAAGTGAAAAATCCCTGCGGAACAACGAAGTCAAAATAGGAGTCATCATGACCTGGGAGTATGCGCTGATTGGTTTGGTCGTCGGTATCGTGATTGGTGCGGTGGCGATGCGTTTTGGCAACCGTAAATTACGTCAACAACAAGTCCTGCAGAACGAGCTGGACAAGAGCAAAACCGAGCTGGAAGAGTACCGTCAGGAGCTGGTCGGCCACTTTGCCCGCAGCGCCGAGCTGCTGGACAACATGGCGCGCGATTATCGCCAGCTGTATCAGCACATGGCGAAAAGCTCCAACAACCTGCTGCCGGATCTGCCGATGCAGGAGAACCCGTTCCGCTATCGCCTGACCGAAGCGGAAGCGGACAACGATCAGGCGCCGGTGGAAATGCCGCGCGACTATTCTGAAGGGGCCTCCGGCCTGCTGCGCGGTCAAAGCGCACGCCGCGACTGATATTCTTTCTTCGCCCGCGGGGCCACCCGCGGGGTTAATCCCGTTTGCGCCATATTGACCTTCCTTCGCATTACCTTTACTGAACTTTGCACGCAAATTCACGGTCTTACCCTTCACTATGACAAGGCGATTGCCTTATCATCAAATTTTCATCGGCAGGTATTGAGAGAGTTATCATCAATGAAGAAAAAGTCGTTAATTCTTAGTGCATTGGCAATGAGCCTCGGCCTGGCGCTCAGCGCCGCACCGGCGGCCAACGCGGCCCTGCCCGTCGCCGTGCAGGGGCAGCCGCTGCCGAGCCTGGCGCCGATGCTGGAAAAAGTCTTGCCCGCCGTAGTGAGCGTGCATGTCGCAGGCACCCAGGTGCAGCGTCAACAGCTGCCGGAAGAGTTCAGACGCTTCTTCGGCCCCAATTTCCCCGGCCAACAGCAGAGCTCCCGCCCGTTTGAAGGGTTGGGATCCGGCGTGATCATCGACGCCGCCAAGGGCTACGTGCTGACCAACAACCACGTCATCAACAACGCCGACAAAATCCGCGTGCAGTTGAACGACGGCCGCGAGCTGGACGCCAAGCTGGTCGGGCGCGATGAACAATCCGACATCGCCCTGCTGCAGCTCAGCGATACCAAAAACCTGACCGCCATCAAGATGGCCGATTCCGACCAGCTGCGCGTCGGCGACTTCGCCGTGGCGGTCGGCAACCCGTTCGGCCTGGGCCAAACCGCCACCTCCGGCATCATCTCGGCGCTAGGCCGCACCGGCCTGAATCTGGAAGGGCTGGAAAACTTCATTCAGACCGACGCCTCCATCAACCGCGGCAACTCCGGCGGCGCGCTGGTTAACCTGAACGGCGAACTGATCGGCATCAATACCGCCATTCTGGCGCCGAGCGGCGGCAACGTCGGCATCGGCTTCGCCATTCCGAGCAATATGGCGCAGAACCTGAGCCAGCAGCTGATCGAATTCGGCGAAGTGAAACGCGGCCTGCTTGGCATCAAGGGCAGTGAAATGACCCCGGACATGGCCAAAGCCTTCAACACCGACGCACAGCGCGGTGCCTTCGTCAGCGAAGTGTTGCCGAAATCTGCCGCCGCCAAGGCCGGCATCAAAGCCGGGGATATTCTGGTTTCCGTCGACGGCAAACCGGTGAACAGTTTTGCCGAACTGCGCGCCAAGGTCGGCACCACCGCACCGGGCAAAACCCTCAAGGTAGGCCTGCTGCGCGACGGTAAACCGCAGGAAGTCTCGGTCACGCTGGACAACAGCGAGAGCGCCTCGACCAACGCCGAAACGCTGTCGCCGGCGCTGCAGGGGGTATCCCTCAGCAACGGCGCGCTGCCGAGCGGCGACAAGGGCGTGAAGGTGGAGAACGTGGATAAAGGCTCGACGGCGGCGCAAATCGGCCTGCAAAAAGGCGACGTGATCATCGGCGTCAACCGCCAGCGCGTAGACAGTATCACCGCACTGCGCAAGGTGCTGGAAGCCAAACCGCCGGTGATGGCGCTCAATATCGTGCGCGGTAACGAAACCATTTATCTGCTGCTGCGTTAATTTGTGCAAAAACCGGGCTCGGTGACATACTGCGCCCGGTTAACTCATGCTATCCTCCGAACATCGTTCACCACACCACGAAAACTCCATGTTTGCTAAGCTCTTGCGTTCTGTCGTTATCGGTCTCATCGTTGCCGGCCTGCTGTTGGCCGCTCTGCCCATGCTGCGTTCTTCCAACGGTCTGTTTGCAGAGAAAACCGAGAATACCAGCGACGAAACGCCGGTGAGCTACAACAAGGCGGTGCGCCGCGCCGCGCCTGCCGTGGTGAACATCTACAACCGCAACCTGAACGGCGCCGCCAACGTGCTGTCGCTCGGTTCCGGCGTGATCATGAACGAACGCGGCTATATCATCACCAACCGCCACGTGATCAAAGACGCACAGCAGATCACCGTGGTGTTGCAGGATGGCCGCCGTTACGAAGCGCTGCTGGTGGGCTCCGACGGCCTGACCGATTTGGCGGTGCTGAAGATCGATCCCGGCAACCTGCCGGTGATCCCGACCAACAAAAACCGCGTTGCCCACGTCGGCGATGTGGTGCTGGCGATCGGCAACCCGTATAACCTGGGGCAGACCGTCACTCAGGGCATCCTCAGCGCCACCGGGCGCATCAGTATGAGCACCACCGGCCGGCAGACGTTCCTGCAGACCGACGCCTCAATCAACCGCGGCAATTCCGGCGGCGCGCTGGTCAACTCGCTGGGTGAGCTGATCGGTATCAACACCCTGACCTATGACAAAATCACCGACGGCGAAACGCCGGAAGGGCTGGGCTTTGCGATCCCGATCGAACTGGCCACCAAGATCATGGACAAGCTGATCCGCGACGGCCGCGTTATCCGCGGCTATTTCGGTATTCAGGGCAAGGAGATCATTCCGCTGCGCTCGTCCAATTCCGGCATCGATCGCCTGCAGGGCATCATCGTGACCGAGATTACGCCGAACGGCCCGGCGAGCAACGCCGGCTTCCAGATCAACGACATCATCATCAACGTGGATAACAAACCGGCGGTGTCCGTGCTGGAGACCATGGATCAGGTGGCGGAGATCAGACCGGGCACCGAGATACCGGTTATCGTGCTGCGCGACGGCAAACGCATTACGTTGAAAATGACGGTGGGTGAATTCCCGGAAGACAGCAATTAAAAAAGGGCCGGCATTGATAGCCGGCCCTTTGCTATTCATCCTGCCGACGCAGCCGCGCCGGCGCTAATGACTTACTCGCCTTTCACGCGTTCGATGTTCGCACCCAGCGCGCGCAGCTTGTCTTCAATACGCTCATAGCCGCGATCGATGTGATAGATGCGATCGACGACGGTCACGCCGTCGGCGATGCAGCCGGCGATCACCAGGCTGGCGGAAGCGCGCAGATCGGTCGCCATCACTTGAGCACCGGACAGCTGTTCAACGCCATGGCAGATCACGGTGTTGCTCTCGATCTCCGCGTGCGCGCCCATACGAATCAATTCCGGCACGTGCATGAAGCGATTTTCGAAGATGGTTTCGGTGATAACGCCAGTGCCTTCCGCCACCAGGTTCAGCAGGCTGAACTGGGCTTGCATGTCGGTCGGGAAGCCCGGGTGCGGCGCGGTGCGCACGGTGACCGCTTTCGGGCGTTTGCCGTGCATGTCCAGGCTGATCCAGTCTTCGCCCACTTCGATATCGGCACCGGCTTCGCGCAGCTTGGCCAGCACCGCATCCAGCGTGTCCGGACGGGTGTTGCGGCACATCACTTTGCCGCCGGAAACCGCGGCGGCGATCAGGAAGGTGCCGGTCTCGATGCGGTCAGGCAGCACGCGGTACACGCCGCCGCCCAGACGCTCGACGCCCTCGATGGTGATCTTGTCACTGCCGGCGCCGCTGATCTTCGCGCCCAGCGTGTTGAGGAAGTTGGCGGTATCGACAATTTCCGGCTCACGCGCGGCGTTTTCGATAACGGTGGTGCCGGTCGCCAAGGTCGCAGCGCTCATGATGGTCACGGTCGCGCCCACGCTCACCTTGTCCATGACGATGTGCGCGCCCTTCAGACGGCCCTCGACGGACGCCTTGACGTAGCCTTCTTCCAGCTTGATCTCGGCGCCCAACTGCTCCAGCCCGGTGATGTGCAGATCGACCGGACGCGCGCCAATCGCGCAGCCGCCCGGCAGGGAAACCTGGCCACGGCCGAAACGCGCCACCAGCGGCCCCAGCGCCCAAATGGAGGCGCGCATGGTTTTCACCAGATCGTAAGGGGCGCAAAACTCGTTCACGCCGCTGGCGTCCACGAAGACCGAACCGTTGCGCTCAATCTTGGTACCCAACTGGTTGAGTAGTTTAATGGTGGTGTCGATGTCCTTCAGCTTGGGGACATTCTGCAGCTCGACCGGCTCTTCCGCCAACAGGGCGGCGAACAGGATCGGCAGGGCGGCGTTTTTGGCCCCGGAAATAGACACTTCACCGCTCAGGCGGGTCCGACCCTGCACACGAAATTTATCCATCTGACTACTCTCTATTATCTAATCTGAAGCTGCCCGCCCGGCAGGGCAAACAGCCTTAAAATCCGTTGAGTTTGCGGTCTCGCTGCCACTCTTCAGGGGTGTACGCCTTAATAGACAAGGCATGAATGCGGTTGTCCGCAATGTATTCCATCAGCGGTGCGTAAACCGTCTGCTGTTTTTTGACGCGGCTCATGCCGGCGAACAGTTCACCGACCACAATCGCCTGAAAATGGCTACCGTCGCCCGTCACATGTACTTCATCCAGTGCCAATGCCTGCATCAGCACGTCTTTAATCTCGTTGGTTTCCATAGTATCCAGTTCTGCCGCTAAAGGATCATAAACAGCCTAGTATCTTAGTGGAATACGATGTTTTCTTAAACTAAAGAAAAAGCCCCTGCATAACAGGGGCTTTGTATCGTTTTGCCACGCAAGAGCGGCGTAAAACGCCGCTAACCGGCGGTATCGACAGGCATTATCGCCTGCAGGTTGTAGAGCGCGATCAGCGTTTTCAGGCGCTCGGTGGCGCCGAAAATTTTCAGCGCTACGCCGCGTTGGCGCTGCTCTTCCTGCAGATGCAGCAACAGCGCCAGCCCGGCGGAGTCCACGCGCTGCAGTTGCGCCACGTCGATCGCAGTTTTATCCGCCATCAGCGCGTCGCGCTGCCGCCACAGCGGCTGCAGCGTTTCCCGATCCAGTTCACCGCGCAGGATCAGCGTCTGCTGCTCTGATTCGAAGCTGAGCGCTGCCGACATCAGTTTTTCTTGTCCAGCGTGATAGGCTGCGCGGCGGCGGCCTGCAGCTGTTTGGTCAGGCCGTCGATGCCCTGAGTACGCAGCGTAGACGCCCACTCATTTTGCTTGGTGGTGATCATGCTGACGCCTTCGGCGATCATGTCATACGCCTGCCAGTAGCCGGTTTTGCTGTTCTTGCGCCATTGGAAATCCAGACGCACCGGCGGACGGCCACCGTTGTCGATGATGGTGACGCGAATAGCCACGATGTCGGCATTGCCCAGCGGCTGTTCAGGCGCGATCTGGTAAGTCTGGCCGTGATACATCGCCAGCGCCTGGCCGTAAGCCTGCTCCAGGTAAGCCTGGAAGGCGGTGAAGTAAGCTTCGCGCTGCGCAGGCGTTGCCTCTTTGTAGTAACGCCCCAGCACCAGCGCGCCGGCGTATTTCACCTGCACGAACGGCATCAGTTCCTGATGTACGATGGCACGCAGGTAGTTCGGGTCCTGCTTGATCTTCGGCTGTTCGTTCTTCAAACGGCTGAAGGTCTTCTGCGCCGCTTCTTGCATCATGCTGTAAGGATTGGTTTGGTCGGCTGCGCTCGCCAGCGGTGCAACCACCAGCAGAGCCACCATCAGTAAACGTTTAAACATGCAGGTATCCTCTCTTAATGATTTGGAACAGCGGGTTGCGGTGCGGCGCCGGCAGCCGGCTCAGCGGCCGCGTCTCCCGATTTGGCGCTGTCCTGACCGCCGCTTTTATACAGGAACTGGCCGATCAGGTCTTCCAGAACCATGGCTGATTTGGTGTCCTGAATGGTGCCGCCATCTTTCAGGATGGTGGTGCCCATATCAGGATCTTCGAAGCCCACGTTAAGCGCCAGATATTGCTCGCCCAGCAGGCCGGAGGTGCGGATCGCCAGCGAGCTGGTATCCGGGATTTGGTCGTACTTTTTCTGGATATCCAGCGCCACGCGCGGCGTGTAGGTTTTCGAATCGAGTTCGATGTCCGCCACGCGGCCGATCACCACGCCGCCAATTTTCACCGGCGAACGCGGTTTCAGGCCGCCGATGTTGTCGAACGTTGCGTAAATGCGGTAGGTCGGCTCGCTGCCGATCGATTTAAGGTTCGCCACCTGCAGGCAGATAAACACGATGGCGCACAGCGCGATCAGCATAAATGCCCCAACCCAGATTTCACTCTTCTTCGTTTGCATCGAATCAATTCCCAAACATCAGTGCGGTCAGCACGAAATCCAATCCCAACACCGCCAGTGACGAATGCACCACGGTACGCGTCGTCGCCCGGCTAATCCCTTCAGAGGTAGGCACGGCGTCGTACCCATTGAAAATGGCAATCCAGGTTACGGTAATGGCGAATACCACGCTTTTGATCAGGCAGTTGAGCAGATCTTTTTTCCACTCCA
>NZ_JVEL01000333.1:0-33213 GCF_001076875.1 Serratia sp. 506_PEND | reverse complement strand
TCGCGGGTTCGAGCCCCGTCCGTTCCGCCACTTATTTAATTATGCCTGCTTTATTAGCAGGCATAATGTTAAGCGAGATTTAGGGGCGTAGCTCAGTTGGTAGAGCACCGGTCTCCAAAACCGGGTGTCGCGAGTTCGAGTCTCTCCGCCCCTGCCATATTAAGAACCCTTTGCGAAAGCAAAGGGTTTTTTTTTGCCTATTATCCCGATCCTTAGAGCGTTATCGTTTTGGAAAAGAGCGCATCGGCTGCTCTATGTTGATGCTTATCTGATCCGAGTTGCTCCATAGCCTTTCGATCTTTACCCCCGCGGACCTCCTGATTCTCCTACCATTTTGCATTTTCTTCTCTCAGAAGGCGATGGGCGGCTTTTGGCATGATAGACAGCCAAGACCACGGTGGCGGCTTTTAAGGCCGCCATGGCGCTTTAGGCTGCGGTATTTAAAGGTATTTTAAGTAATTGCCGAATCAAAGGTTGTTGATCGCTGTTTTGCAACCAGACGGCATACAGTGGGCGGATAATCGGCGGGATCTCGGTGGCGGCCACCAGCTGTGGGTACTCTTTTTCCCAATGGCTGGGCAGGAAAGCGCATCCGCCCGTGGTTTCCAACAGCTGACGCGTCAGGTGAGCGGAGGTGGTGGTAAGCACCGGTACGTTATCACCTTCCAACATGCGGTTTTCTTGTTGGTGGAAGTCGGCTCCCCATTCCAGCTTGATGTAGGGCATTGGGGCCTGTTTGTCACGATAAGCGGATGAGAACAGGCGTAATGAGAAATTGCTCAGTTGCTGGCTGGCCAACTCATCCATCTTCGGCGGTTCAGTGGTGATCAGTAAATCGAGCTGCCTTTCATGCAGTTGTTTTACCAAAGAGTGCCTTAATGCCACCCTGGCTTCTAGCTGCAGCGCCTCGCGTTGTTGATAGAGTGCTTGCAACCAGGGAGTCAGATAGGCCTCCCACAACGAAGCGGTAGCGCCGATCGACAACTCGGTGTGTTGCAGCGAACGCACGACTTCCTTCTTCGCCAACTGCCAGGTGTTCATCAGGCTCTCGGCATAGGGCAGAAGCCGCTCGCCGGCAGGCGTCAGGCGGATGTTATTGCGATGACGGGTAAATAAATTTGCGCCCAACTGGTTTTCTAGCTGACGGATGCGGAAACTGACCGCGGACTGCGTTAAGTACAAAGATTCTGCGGCTCTGCCAAAGTGACGCGTTCTACTGACTTCCAAAAAGGTTTTCAGTAATTCGGTATCCACACCTATCTCCAAAAAAATTTGTCGTTAAGATTTAAATGTTTTGTTTTACACGCTGTCAAGCCTATCTAATACTCCGCGCCATAAACAGCACGGCCATAAGAGAATTAGGAGCGTGTCAGATGGCGGATAGCTTCACCACGACCAATCGTTTTTTTGATAATAAACATTACCCTCGCGGGTTCTCCCGTCACGGCGATTTCACCATTAAAGAGGCGCAATTGCTAGAGCGCTTCGGCTACGCGTTTAACGAGTTGGACTCGGGTAAACGCCAGCCGGCCACTGAAGAAGAACAGCTGTTCGTCGCAGTGTGCCGCGGTGAGCGCGAAGCGGCTACCGAGCAGGAAAAAGTATGGGCTAAATATCTGGCGCGCACACGTCGCCCGAAGAAATTCCATACTCTGTCCGGCGGTAAACCGCAGGCTGACGCAGTAGAAGATTACAGCGACAGCGAAGACTAAAGACGATGGGGCCTGCGGGCCCCATTTTCATTCCAGACTGCGATGCAGTTGTAACAGCAGACGGTCCATACTGCGATAGCCCAGCGCTTCGCTGAGGTGGCGCCTGTCGAGCTCAGCATCTCCCGCCAAATCCGCCAGCGTGCGCGCCACTTTCAAGATGCGCTGCCAGGCGCGGACCGATAACCCCAGCGTGTTTAATGTCGCTTCCAAAAACTCGGCGTCTGTCGCCTGCAAAACGCAATCTCGTTCCACTTCACGGTTGCTCAACAGCGCGTTGATTTTACCGGCGCGTTCGAGCTGCCGGGCGCGTGCCTGCTGCACCCTTTTCCGTACTTGTTCGCTGCTTTCTCCATGAGCTTTCCGATGACTGAGCGTACCCGGCGGCAACAACGGCACTTCGATAGACAGATCGAAACGGTCGAGAAAAGGCCCTGACAGCCGGGCCAGATAGCGCAACACCTGCTGCGGTGAGGCGCGATTGTGCAACCCCTGATAATGCCCTGTCGGGCTGGGGTTCATTGCCGCGATCAGTTGCACCCTGGCGGGGAAACAGACCTTGGCGTTGGCGCGTGAAATAACGATCTCGCCGGATTCCAACGGCTCACGCAGCGCATCCAGTACCTTACGCTCGAATTCCGGCAGTTCATCCAGAAACAGCACGCCGTTATGCGCCATCGAGATCTCGCCCGGTCGCGGCAGTGAGCCGCCGCCGACCAATGCCGCCATCGAGGCGCTGTGGTGCGGCGCGCGAAACGGCCTCTGGCGCCATGGTAGCGCGGCGGGAATGTGATGCTGCAAGCTGGCGATTGCCAGGCTTTCCAGCGCCTCAGCCTCCGTCAGCGGCGGCAGCAAGCCCGTGAGACGGCTGGCCAGCATGGTTTTACCGGTGCCCGGTGGCCCAATCAACAGCAGGTTATGCCCGCCGGCGGCGGCGATCTCTAATGCCCGCTTGGCCTGTTCCTGGCCGATGATGTCGCGCAGGTCGGCGTTTTCGCACGCGTTGTCCGCATCGGGGGGCGTGGCCGCTACCGGCAGTTCGCCTTGGCCGAGCAAAAAAGCGCAGACTTCCAGCAGGTGTTGGGCGGTATGGGAGCGCGACTGCGCGATCAGGCCGACTTCGGCGGCGTTGTCCGTCGAGAGGATCAGTTGCCGCCCGGCATCAGCCGCCGCCAGTGCCGCCGGGATCGCTCCCCTGACCGCGCGCAGTGAGCCAGACAGCGCGAGCTCGCCAAGAAACTCGTAGCGCGCCAACGGCGCGAGGGGCAATTGCTCGGAGGCGGCGAGGATCGCCAGCGCTATCGGCAGATCGTAACGCCCGCCTTCTTTCGGCAGATCGGCGGGTGCCAAATTGACGGTGATGCGCCGGGCGGGAAAGGTGAAACCGCTGTTGATCAGGGCGCTTCGCACCCGATCGCGCGCCTCTTTTACCGTGGTTTCCGGCAGGCCGACCAGCGTCAGGCCGGGCAGGCCATTGCTGATATGCACCTCCACCGTTACGGAAGGGGCCTGAACGCCGATGATGGCGCGGCTATAGATTAACGCCAGTGACATATCGCTCTCCTTGCTGAGGACGACATGATGCGAGGTTCATCCAAGCATTGCGCGGCGTTATTGGTGGTTTTTCTAGGGGGTTCGCAGCGTAATTGCTTATTTTCATCGAAGTAAATGAGATTGTGCGAGCTGCCTCGCAACCTGCGGCAATACCCATTAACAATTCGCTGAAGGCTGCAACACATTAGCGGCCCATACGCATTGCAATCATAGGGTTAACGGGTGTATTTAACAATTGATTAAAAGAAAAATCACTTCTTTAACAAGCTCCGACCGCCGCCGCATTCTGCCCGGCAGCCGCTAAACCTCCTGACTTCGTACTCTACGGTAGGGATAACACTATGTTTGGTTGGACCCCGCTGCAACGCAACGCGGCAATCGCCAGCTTTTCAAGCTGGACGCTCGACGCTTTCGATTTTTTCGTGCTGGTATTCTTACTCAGCGACATCGCGCAATCCTTTCACGTCGGTCTGGAACAGGTCACGTTGGCGATTCTGCTCACGCTGGCGGTGCGCCCGATTGGCGCGCTGATCTTCGGGCGTGCGGCGGAAAAGTATGGCCGCAAACCGATCCTGATGTTGAATATCGTCTTTTTCTCGGTGTTTGAGCTGCTCTCCGCCGCCGCGCCCTCGCTGACGGTCTTCTTGCTGTTGCGGGTGTTGTACGGTGTCGCGATGGGCGGCATCTGGGGCGTGGCGTCGTCGTTGGCGATGGAAACCATACCGGACCGCTCACGCGGCCTGATGTCGGGTATTTTCCAGGCCGGCTATCCGTTTGGTTATCTGCTGGCGGCGGTGGTGTACGGCCTGCTGTTCGAAACGGTCGGCTGGCGCGGCATGTTCGTCATCGGCGCGGCGCCGATCCTGCTGCTGCCGTTTATTTATTATTGCGTGCAGGAGTCGCCGGTGTGGCTGGCGGCGCGTGAACGCAAAGAGAGCACCGCCTTGCTGCCGGTGTTGAAGAGCCACTGGAAGCTGTGCTGCTATCTGGTGCTGCTGATGGCGGCGTTCAATTTCTTCTCCCACGGCACGCAGGATCTGTATCCGGTGTTTCTGAAAGTTCAGCACGGTTTCGACCCTAAAACCGTCAGTATCATCGCCATTAGCTACAATATCGCGTCAATTATCGGCGGTGTTTTCTTCGGTTCGTTGTCGGAAAAGATCGGCCGCAAAAAAGCGATCATCATTGCCGCGCTGCTGGCGCTGCCGGTGATCCCGCTGTGGGCGTTTTCCAGCGGTTCGCTGATGTTGGGGATCGGCGCTTTCCTGATGCAGTTCATGGTGCAGGGCGCCTGGGGCGTGGTGCCGACCTACCTGACCGAGTTGGTGCCGGCCAACACCCGCGCGGTGCTGCCGGGGTTTGTGTACCAACTGGGTAACCTGATCGCTTCGGTCAACGCCACGCTGCAAGCCACCATCGCCGAGCATCATGGGCATAATTACGGCCTGGCGATGGCGATCGTCGCCGGTACGGTGGCGGTGGCGATCGCCCTGTTGGTGTTCTTCGGCAAGGATACGCGCGGCAAGGCGATCACCGACGCGGTAGAAAATCCGGGTATGCGCGCCAACGTGTGAAAGATGGGCGATTCGCGTGAGGTATGACCAGATTGCGCCGAATAATAACGCAAAAAAAGTGTTGTCATGCCGCGCGCGACTATGATACCTCTGTAAGCATTAGTTCTGAATGAGCACAGTGAACAAACCCATTATGAAAGCCTTTGCCCAAGTGATTAGCCTAGTCGTGATTAGCGTGGTGGTGATTATTATCCCACCGTGCGGGGCTGCACTTGGACGAAGAAAGGCTTAGCAAACAAGCCGGAATCGCAAGAGAACCCCCGCACCGTCAGGTCCGGGGGTTTTTTATTGGCAAGAGAAAAGTGGAGCAAGGGGCAGAACATGAAAAACAGAACAAAATCCTGCAGTTGTCGAAGTAAGGCGGGGAAATAACCATGAATGGCGCTCAGTGGGTAGTTCAAGCGTTGCGTGCGCAGGGGGTGGATACCGTATTCGGCTATCCGGGCGGGGCAATCATGCCGGTGTACGATGCGTTGTATGACGGCGGCGTGGAACACCTGCTGTGCCGCCATGAGCAGGGCGCCGCCATGGCCGCCATCGGCTACGCCCGCGCCACCGGCAAAGTCGGCGTTTGCATCGCCACTTCCGGCCCCGGCGCCACCAACCTGATCACCGGCCTGGCTGATGCGCTGCTCGATTCTGTTCCCGTTGTCGCCATCACCGGTCAGGTGGGTTCCGCGCTGATCGGCACCGATGCCTTTCAGGAGATCGATGTTCTCGGCCTGTCTCTGGCCTGCACCAAGCACAGCTTCCTGGTGGAGTCGCTGGACGCCTTGCCGGGCATCATGGCGGAAGCGTTCGCCATCGCCGCAGGCGGCCGTCCCGGTCCGGTGCTGATCGATATCCCGAAAGACATCCAGCTGGCGCAGGGCGACTTGCACCCGCATCTGATGCCGGTCGACGAAGCGCCGGCGTTCCCGGCGGCGGCGTTGGCCGAGGCGGCTGAGCTGCTGGCGCAGGCGCATAAACCGATGCTGTACGTCGGCGGCGGCGTGGGCATGGCGCAGGCGGTGCCGGCGCTGCGCGAGTTCATCGCCGTGACCCGCATGCCGAACGTCGCCACCCTGAAGGGGCTGGGCGCGCCGGATGCGCAAGATCCGTTGTACCTCGGTATGCTGGGCATGCACGGCACCAAGGCTGCCAACCTGGCGGTGCAGGAGTGCGATTTGCTGATTGCCATCGGCGCGCGTTTCGATGACCGCGTGACCGGCAAACTGAACGCCTTCGCGCCGCACGCCAAAGTGATCCACATGGATATCGACCCGGCGGAAATGAGCAAGCTGCGCCAGGCGCATGTGGCCCTGCAGGGCGATTTGAAAACGTTGCTGCCGGCGTTGCAGCGCCCGCTGAATATCGCCGCCTGGCAGCAGCAGGTGACGGCGCTGAAAGCCGAGCACGCCTGCCGCTACGATCACCCCGGCCAGCCGATCTACGCGCCGCTGTTCTTGCGCCAGCTGTCCGCCCGCAAGCCGGCCAACAGCGTGGTGACCACCGACGTCGGCCAGCACCAGATGTGGAGCGCGCAACACATGACGTTCGAGCGCCCGGAGAATTTCATCACCTCCAGCGGTCTCGGCACCATGGGGTTCGGCGTGCCGGCGGCGGTAGGGGCCCAAATTGCCCGTCCGCAAGATACGGTGATCTGCGTCTCGGGCGATGGTTCCTTCATGATGAACGTGCAGGAACTGGGCACCATCAAGCGCAAACAGCTGCCGCTGAAGATCGTGCTGCTGGACAACCAGCGTCTCGGGATGGTGCGCCAATGGCAGCAGCTGTTCTTCGACGGCCGCTACAGCGAAACCAACCTGTCCGATAACCCCGACTTCCTGATGCTGGCCGCCGCCTTCGGCATTCCCGGCCAGCGCATCAGCCGCAAGGATCAGGTGGAGGGCGCCCTCGAGGCGCTGTTCAACACCGAAGGCCCTTATCTGCTGCAGGTCTCTATCGACGAACTCGAAAACGTCTGGCCGCTGGTGCCGCCGGGCGCCGGCAACGAAACCATGTTGGAGGAAATATCATGATGCAGCATCAACTCTCGATCCAGGCGCGTTTTCGCCCCGAAATGTTAGAGCGCGTATTGCGGGTCGTGCGTCATCGCGGCTTTCAGGTTTGTGCTATGAATATGGTTTCCCCGGCCAACGCCGACAGCATCAATATCGAATTGACCGTTGCCAGCCCGCGCCCGGTCGCCCTGTTGTCATCTCAATTAAGCAAACTGATGGACGTCTCCTGCGTCGAGATCCAGCAGCCAACATCACAACAAATACGCGCCTGAGGCGCCGAGAAGGATAAATAACAATGACAAAGAAAGCCGATTACATTTGGTTCAATGGTGAGATGGTTCCTTGGGCCGAGGCCAAAGTGCACGTGATGTCGCACGCGTTGCATTACGGCACGTCGGTGTTTGAAGGGGTGCGCTGCTACGACTCGCACTTGGGGCCGGTGGTATTCCGTCATCGCGAGCATATGCAGCGCCTGCACGATTCGGCGAAAATCTACCGCATGCCGGTGTCGCAAAGCGTCGACGAGCTGATGGAAGCCTGCCGCGCTACGCTGCGCAAGAACAACCTGGTCAGCGCGTACATTCGCCCGCTGGTGTTCGTCGGCGATGTCGGCATGGGCGTCAACCCGCCGGCCGGTTATAAAACGGACGTGATTATCGCGGCGTTTCCTTGGGGCGCTTACCTGGGTGAAGAAGCGCTGGATCAAGGCATCGATGCGATGGTCTCCTCCTGGCACCGCGTCGCACCAAACACGATCCCCACTGCGGCCAAGGCCGGCGGCAATTATCTTTCCTCCCTGCTGGTGGGCAGCGAAGCGCGTCGCCACGGCTATCAGGAAGGCATTGCGCTCGACGTGCACGGTTACATTTCCGAAGGGGCGGGCGAAAACCTGTTTGAAGTGAAAGACGGCGTGCTCTATACCCCGCCGTTCACCTCTTCGGCGCTGCCGGGCATCACCCGCGACGCGATCATCAAGCTGGCGAAAGACATGGGCTTCGAGGTGCGCGAGCAGGTGCTGTCGCGCGAATCGCTGTACCTGGCCGACGAAGTGTTCATGTCCGGCACCGCGGCGGAGATCACGCCGGTGCGCAGCGTGGACGGCATTCAGGTCGGCATCGGCAAATGCGGCCCGGTGACCAAACAGATCCAACAGGCGTTCTTCGGCCTGTTCAGCGGCAAGACCGAAGACAAATACGGTTGGCTGGATCCGGTCAATCCGTAACGACAAGGTTCGCCGCGCAGCGTGGCGGACGACAAGACAGACAAGATAAGAATATCCAGGCGGTTCGTTCGCCGCCTGTCATAAATACATTTGGAGTGAAAAGAGCATGCCTAAGTACCGTTCCGCCACCACCACCCACGGCCGCAATATGGCGGGTGCCCGCGCATTGTGGCGCGCGACCGGGATGACCGACGCCGATTTCGGCAAGCCAATCATCGCCGTGGTCAACTCCTTTACCCAGTTCGTGCCTGGCCATGTGCATCTGCGCGATCTGGGCAAACTGGTCGCCGAACAGATCGAAGCCTCCGGCGGCGTGGCCAAAGAGTTCAACACCATCGCGGTGGATGACGGCATCGCCATGGGCCACGGCGGCATGCTCTATTCCCTGCCGTCGCGCGAGCTGATCGCCGACTCGGTCGAATACATGGTGAACGCCCACTGCGCCGATGCGATGGTGTGCATCTCCAACTGCGACAAGATCACCCCGGGCATGCTGATGGCGGCGTTGCGCCTGAATATTCCGGTGATCTTTGTCTCTGGCGGTCCGATGGAAGCCGGCAAGACCAAACTCTCCAACCAGATCATCAAGCTGGATCTGGTGGACGCGATGATCCAGGGCGCGAACCCGAACGTCAGCGACGCCGACAGCGAGCAGATCGAGCGTTCCGCCTGCCCGACCTGCGGCTCTTGCTCCGGCATGTTCACCGCCAACTCAATGAACTGCCTGACCGAAGCGCTGGGCCTGTCGCAGCCGGGCAACGGTTCGCTGCTGGCCACCCACGCCGATCGCAAGGAACTGTTCCTCAACGCCGGCAAGCGCATCGTCGAGCTGACCAAACGCTATTACGAGCAGGACGACGAGAGCGCGCTGCCGCGCAATATCGCCAACAAGGCGGCGTTTGAAAACGCCATGACGCTGGACATCGCCATGGGCGGCTCGACCAACACCGTGCTGCACCTGCTGGCTTCGGCGCAGGAAGGCGAGGTGGACTTCACCATGGAGGACATCGATCGCCTGTCGCGCAAAGTGCCGCACCTGTGCAAGGTGGCGCCGAGCACGCAGAAATATCACATGGAAGACGTGCACCGCGCCGGTGGCGTGATCGGCATCCTCGGCGAGCTGGATCGCGCCGGCTTGCTGAACCGTGAGGTGAACAACGTGCTGGGGCTGACCCTGCCGCAGACGCTGGAAGCCTACGATGTGATGCTGACCCGAGACGAAAGCGTCAAGAAAATGTACTCCGCCGGTCCGGCCGGTATCCGCACCACGCAGGCATTCTCTCAGGACTGCCGTTGGGATTCGCTGGACACCGACCGCAAGGAAGGCTGCATCCGCACCCGTGAGCACGCCTACAGTCAGGACGGCGGATTGGCGGTGCTGTACGGCAACCTGGCGGAAAACGGCTGCATCGTCAAAACCGCCGGCGTGGACAAAGAAATCCTCACCTTCCGCGGCCCGGCCAAAGTCTATGAAAGCCAGGATGAGGCGGTAGACGCCATCCTCGGCGGCAAAGTGGTGGCGGGAGACGTGGTCGTTATCCGTTACGAAGGGCCGAAAGGCGGCCCGGGCATGCAGGAAATGCTTTATCCAACCACTTACCTGAAATCGATGGGGCTGGGCAAGGCGTGCGCGCTGATCACCGACGGGCGTTTCTCCGGCGGCACCTCCGGGTTGTCCATCGGCCACGCTTCGCCGGAAGCGGCCAGCGGCGGCCTGATCGCCCTGGTGCAGGACGGTGACATGATCGCCATCGACATTCCTCATCGCGGCATCCAGCTGGACGTCAGCGAGCAGGAGCTGGCGGCGCGGCATGAGGCGGAACTGGCGCGCGGCGACGCGGCCTGGACGCCGAAAAACCGTGAACGTCAGGTGTCCTTCGCGCTGCGCGCCTACGCCTCGTTGGCCACCAGCGCCGACAAAGGCGCGGTGCGCGACAAGAGCAAACTGGGGGGATAAGCAGCATGGCGGTCTCTCAACCCCTACCCAGCGCCCCCTGCGGCGCGGAATATCTGCGAGCGGTACTGCGCTCGCCGGTCTACGAGGTGGCGCAGGTCACCCCGTTGCAGGCCATGAGCAAAATCTCTTCGCGCCTCGGCAACACCATTTTGGTGAAGCGCGAAGATCGCCAACCGGTGCACAGCTTCAAGCTGCGCGGGGCCTATGCGATGATCGCCGGGCTGGACGAAGAGCAGAAGGCGCGCGGCGTCGTGACGGCTTCTGCCGGCAACCACGCGCAGGGCGTCGCCTTCTCCGGTAAACGGCTGGGCATCAAAACGCTGATCGTGATGCCGGTGTCCACTGCGGACATCAAGGTGGATGCGGTGCGCGGTTTCGGCGGCGAAGTGTTGCTGCACGGCGCCAATTTCGACGAGGCCAAGGCAAAGGCGATTGAACTTTCCCAACAGCAGGGCATGACCTTCGTGCCGCCGTTCGATCACCCGACGGTGATCGCCGGGCAGGGCACGCTGGCGATGGAGCTGCTGCAGCAAGACGCGCATCTGGATCGGGTCTTCGTGCCGGTCGGCGGCGGCGGCCTGGCCGCCGGGGTGGCGGTGCTGATCAAACAGCTGATGCCGCAGATCAAAGTGATCGGCGTCGAAGCGGAAGACTCCGCCTGTCTGCGCGCGGCGCTGGATGCCGGCCATCCGGTGGATCTGGCGCGCGTCGGGCTGTTCGCCGAAGGCGTGGCGGTGAAACGCATCGGCGACGAAACGTTCCGCCTGTGCCGTGAGTATCTGGACGACGTGATCACCGTGGACAGCGACGCCATCTGCGCGGCGGTCAAAGATCTGTTCGAGGACGTGCGCGCCATCGCCGAACCTTCCGGCGCGCTGGCGCTGGCGGGGCTGAAAAAGTACGTCCAGCAGCACAACATTCAGGGCGAGCGTCTGGCGCACGTGCTGTCCGGCGCCAACCTCAACTTCCACGGGCTGCGTTACGTTTCCGAGCGCTGCGAACTGGGCGAACAACGCGAAGCGCTGCTGGCGGTGACCATTCCGGAACAACAGGGCAGCTTCCTCAAGTTCTGCCAACTGCTGGGCGGGCGCTCGGTGACCGAATTCAACTACCGCTACGCCGATGCCGACAACGCCTGCATTTTCGTCGGCGTGCGTCTGACGCGCGGCCACGCCGAACGACGGGAGATCATCGACGAACTCAACGCCGGCGGTTATCAGGTGGTGGATCTGTCGGACGATGAGATGGCCAAGCTGCACGTGCGCTACATGGTGGGCGGGCGTCCGTCGAAGCCGCTGCGCGAACGGCTGTACAGCTTTGAGTTTCCGGAGTCGCCGGGCGCGCTGCTGAAGTTCCTGCAGACGCTGGGCACGCACTGGAACATCTCGTTGTTCCACTATCGCAGCCACGGCACCGACTTCGGCCGGGTGCTGGCGGCCTTTGAACTGGCGCAAAGCGAGCCGGAATTCGAGCGGCACCTGCAGGCGCTGGGCTACGATTGCCACGACGAAACCGACAACCCGGCGTTCCGCTTCTTTTTGCAGGGGTGAGCCGGATTGATAAGCAACCGTGACGCGTTAGTCAGTTTATAGGTTGCATGGTTGTGATTTTGTCGTGCATTTTTATACTGCCAAGACTTCTGACGTATAGGGATGCACGACAATGAAAACTGCTTTTTCTACGCCGTTCGGTTCTCCCGAAGACGATTTGACCAACGCCGAATTTGCCCGCTTGTTGGGCAATGCCGGGGTACAAGAATTCTATCGCGATATTAATCTGCAAGCCTTGCAGGACTCGCTGGACTGCAGCCTCGCTTTTCATGGCGTGGGAATTATTTTTTCCGACGGGCAAAACTCATTTTTAGTCCGCCCGACGCAGCACACCGGTTATTCGAACGCTTCGCAGGTCACCCACGTGGTCATCAGCAAAACGGTGGCTCATACCTCGCGCGTTGCCGCGACCAATACGCTGTCGGAAGCGCTGAGCAAACCCAGCGTCAGCAAAGAGCTGGCCTCGGCCGCGCTGTCGTGTGGAACGCTGCTGGTATCGGTCTTTTTACTGGCGTCGGGCAGCGTCGCCGTGCCGTTTACCGGCGGCACCAGCTCGGCGGTGGCTTATCTGGGCTATGCCGGCATGGCCGCCAGTGCGTTGCAATGCGGTAATGGGCTGTACCGCGTCAACAAGCTTTATGACGGGAAAGGCGATGAATTGGCTCAGCTCGATTCAGAGCAGTGGTATATCGCCACCAGTACCGTGCTCGATGTGATCTCGCTGGCCAGCGCGGGGGCTGCCCTGAAGGAAGCGACGATGACCTACCGCGCCATGCGCCGCATTTCGGCGCGCAAGGCGACGGAATGGCTGAAAAGCATGCCCCGCAGCGAAAGGAAGCGGCTGACCGAAAACATCATTCGGGCGGAAAACCCGGGGATTTCCAATAACGTCTTGAAAGAGATGGTGAAGAACGGTTTATACCCGAAGCGCTATCCGACGGAAGCGATCCAAAACGGGCTGCGTCAGCAATTGCATTCGGCGCTCAATAACTCATTGACGTTCGTGGGCAGCGGCATCAGCGGCACCCTGTCTGCACCGGTGAATGTGAAAACCACCGGGCAGTATTTTGTGGGCATTATGCAGAAATTGCCGCAGATGGTGAGGTAATGGCGGACTGGATGATTAAACGCCTGATTGTGCAGGGCCGGGAAATGGAAAGCCAAATCGCGGCGCGCGATCGTGCGCTTTTTGCCGGCGTGGATGCGCAGCTTGAGCAGCATTTCCTGACGCCGGGCCAGCGGTTGTCACCGCCGGGCGTCGGCAATGTCATGTTGCTGATGGTATGCCTGACGCTGGGGCTGGCGGGCGTGATGGGCCTGGCCACGGACGTGGCGGCTGCCTGGAGCGGCAAGACTTCTGCCGCCGTTCTAATGGGCAGCGGCGCGATCGTGGCGGTGTGGATGACGCTGATCCTGTTCCAACTGGTGCAGGGTAAAAACAGCGGGGTGGTATTGCTGCAATATTACCTTGGCATGCTCGGTCTGTGTTGCCTCGGCGCCGCGGCGGCGTGGGCGGCGGGCATGACCGGCATCGCCACCGGCGCCCTGCTGCTGGGGGGCGCGGTTGGCGGGGCGCTGTTCAGCAACCGGGCGGCGTTCTACCTGTATGTCGCCTATTTCCGCACGCGTCGGCGCGTGTTTATCAAACGCCGTTGGCAGAGGGAAGATCTGCGCAACACCCGATAAACCGTCAGAACGGAAAAACTTATGACGCAACCTTTCTCCGGCTTTAGCCAGCAGGGCCTGAATTTCCTGCAGCAGGTGCGGATCGAGAACGATAAGGCGTGGTTCGACGGCAACCGCGACATCTACGATCGCGAACTGCTGGCGCCGTTTCGCGCGCTGGTGGAGCAGTTGGCTCCCGGCATGCTGGCGATCGATCCGCAGTTTGAGACTCGCCCGGCGATCGGCAAAACGCTGTCGCGCATTCATCGCGATACGCGGTTTTCTCACGACAAGTCGCGCTACCGCAGCCGCATGTGGCTGACGTTCAAACGCCCGAGCAAAGACTGGAAAGATGCGCCGGTCTATTTTTTTGAACTGGGGCCGGACATGTTGCGCTATGGGCTCGGCTACTACAGCGCCAACAAGCCGACCATGGATCTGTTCCGCCATACGCTGAAACAACGGCCGCAGCCTTTCCTGGAGGTGGCCGCCTGCTGCCGGCCGCCGTTCGAGCTGGTGGGCGAAAGCTACAAGCGCCCGCTGGTGAAGGAGCAGGCGGCGGAGATCGCCACCTGGTACAACCGCAAGTCGTTTGCGGTGATGGTGACGGACAGCGAAGTGGAAAAGCTGTTCAACGCCGATCTGGCGCCGCTGCTGGCCGGGGCGTTTTTGCAGCTTGAGCCGCTCTACCACTGGCTGATGCAGGTAGAGGCGATGAAGCAGATCGATCCGGCAGACCTTTGAAACCCCGCGTCAGCGGGGATGCAGCAACCGCCAAAAGGCGTCGATCAACGGATCGCTGAGGCGCTTTTTCTGAACGCAAACCCCCAGCTCGAAGGGTTCGACCATCGAGATGTTATCCAGCTGCGAGATGCGGTTGCGCACCGGCTCCGGGCTGTTGTCCACCACCACGCTTGGGATCAGCGCGATGCCGCAGCCCAGGGCCACCATCGACACGATGGCCTCGTGGCCGCCGACGGTAGCGTAAATCAGCGGATTGCTGATGCGGTGGCGGCGGAACCACAGCTCGATGCGTTTTCGCGAGGGGCCGTGCTCCGGCAGGATGAACGGGATCTCGGCCCAGTCGGGCTTGTCGGCGAACGCCTGGCTGCGCACCGCGCAGGGCAGCGCCGGCGCGATCAGCACCAGCGGAATTTCGCCGATTTTGGTGAACGCCACGCTGGCGGGCAGCGTTTCCGGCCGGCCGGCGATGCCGAGATCGGCCTCGTTGGATTGCACCTTGTCGACCGCGTCGGCGGCGTCGCCGGTGGTCAGCTTAATCTCTACCAGCGGGTGCTGCGCGCGGAAGCGATCGAGGATCGGCGGCAGGTGGCTGTACGCCGCGGTCACCGAGCAGAACAGCCGCAGTTCGCCGCTCAGCGAAGGGCCGTGCTGGCCGAGCGAGTGTTTCAGCTGCTGATACTGCAGCAACGTCTGTTGGGCGAATTCTTTCAGCTGTTCGCCGGCGTCGGTGAGCTGCACGGTGCGGTTATCGCGCAGGAACAGCGGCTGCCCGAGGATCTCTTCCAGCCGCTGGATCTGGCGGGAGAGCGTCGACGGGCTGACGTGCATCGCCTTGGCGGTGCGCCCGAAGTGATGGCTTTCGGCCAGATGCAGGAACAGCTTTAAATCCCGTAAATCCATATCGATACGCTCGCAGTGAGAGTGTTGCAAAAATTGCAATGTCACGTTCTCAATATATCAATTTAAGCAACGCATTTCCTGTTATACATTGAGTTTAACGAATCTCCGCACAGACAGGGCGGGGAATGAAAATAACAATGCAAGACAACATCAAACCGGAGTACCACCATGGCTAACTATTTCAACACATTGAACCTGCGTCAGCAGTTGGCGCAATTGGGTAAATGCCGCTTTATGGCGCGCGACGAATTTGCTGACGAAGCCGGCTACCTGAAAGGTAAAAAAGTGGTGATTGTCGGCTGTGGCGCCCAGGGCCTGAACCAGGGACTGAACATGCGCGATTCCGGTCTGGATGTCGCCTATGCCCTGCGCAAAGAAGCGATTGACGAGAAGCGCGCTTCCTGGCGCAAGGCGACCGAAAACGGCTTTAAGGTCGGCACCTACGAAGATTTGATCCCGCAGGCGGATCTGGTGGTTAACCTGACCCCGGACAAGCAGCACTCTTCCGTGGTGCGTGCGGTGCAGCCGCTGATGAAAGACGGCGCGGCGCTGGGGTATTCCCACGGCTTCAACATCGTTGAAGTGGGCGAGCAGGTGCGCAAAGACCTCACCGTGGTGATGGTCGCGCCGAAGTGCCCGGGCACCGAAGTGCGTGAAGAGTACAAGCGCGGCTTCGGCGTGCCGACCCTGATTGCGGTTCACCCGGAAAACGATCCGAAAGGCGAAGGCATGGCGATCGCCAAGGCCTGGGCGGCGGCGACCGGCGGCCACCGCGCCGGCGTGCTGGAATCCTCCTTCGTCGCTGAAGTGAAATCTGACCTGATGGGCGAGCAGACCATTCTGTGCGGCATGCTGCAGGCGGGTTCTCTGCTGTGCTTCGACAAGCTGGTTGCTGAAGGCGCCGATCCGGCTTACGCCGAGAAACTGATTCAGTTCGGCTGGGAAACCATCACCGAAGCGCTGAAGCAGGGCGGCATCACGCTGATGATGGATCGCCTGTCCAACCCGGCCAAGCTGCGCGCCTATGCGCTGTCCGAACAGCTGAAAACCATCATGGCGCCGCTGTTCCAGAAGCACATGGACGACATCATCTCCGGCGCTTTCTCCAGCGGCATGATGGCCGACTGGGCGGAAGACGACGTGAAACTGCTGACCTGGCGCGAAGAAACCGGCAAAACCGCGTTCGAGAATGCGCCGCAGTTTGAAGGCAAAATCAGCGAGCAAGAGTACTTCGATCACGGCGTGCTGATGGTGGCGATGGTGAAAGCGGGCGTTGAGCTGGCGTTCGAAACCATGGTCGATGCCGGCATCATCGAAGAATCGGCTTACTACGAGTCGCTGCACGAGCTGCCGTTGATCGCCAACACCATTGCGCGTAAGCGTCTGTATGAAATGAACGTGGTCATCTCCGATACCGCGGAGTACGGCAACTACCTGTTCGCCAACGCGGCGGTGCCGTTGCTGAAGGACTTCATGACCACCCTGCAGGCGGGCGATTTGGGCAAGGCCGTGGCGGGTACGGCGGTGGACAACGCGCAGCTGCGCGACGTGAACGAAGCGGTGCGCAGCCACCCAATCGAAACCGTCGGCCGCAAACTGCGCGGCTACATGACCGACATGAAACGTATCGCCGTTGCGGGCTGATTTTCCGCAAGATAAAAAACAAAAAGCCGGCTGCAATGCCGGCTTTTTTATGCCTGAGGCGGCGCGATCAGTTGCCATTCAAGGCCGCGCCGGATCGCGTGTTTGGCGTTGGCGACCCCCAGCTTCCGCACCGCATTGCCGATATGAAACTTCACCGTGCCGGTTTTGATCCCCAGGATCAGCGCGATCTCATTATAGGTTTTGCCCTGGCTGGCCCAATAGAGAATTTCCCCTTCGCGCGGCGAGAGCCGATCCTTTCGGCTCGCCTCGGCGCTGGCCAACGCAAGCGCGTGCTGGTGGGTATCGACCAAGACCATCTGCAGGCTGGCCCTTTCTTCCTCCATTAGCTGCCGCAGTTCGGCGTCATCGGCCGCCGTCGCGCTGATCGACAAGATCGCCAGATTGTTGTCGTGATCGTGCAAAACAAAGCTGCAGCCGTGCACGATGTCGTACTCCCGCGCCTGGCTGAAGATCTTCCGATAATGCCGATCCTCGGTGGTGAGGGCGGTGTCGTGCCACATAAAGGGCGCACAGCGGTTATGGGCGGCGCGCACGACGGGATCGATGCGCTGATAGCGATTGGCACTGTAGATGTCCAGCCATTCTTGCGGGTAGCTCGATACCAACAGATGGCGATCGGGATGATGTTTGTTGAAGGTCAAGTAAGCGTATTTGAATTGGCTGAAGGCCTGTAGCCGGCCATCAAGATGCAGTCTTGCGGCGACGGCGTTGGCGAATGTGACGGCCATCGGTAACCTCCCTGTCGTTCGGCGGCTCAGCCCGACCTGCACCAAAGTCCAGCTAGTCAGTGCGGCGGATTGAAATTTATACTCGGCTAATAAATTCAAAAAGACGGCAATGCCAAGACCCGAGCTTAGCAGCTCTGGGCGGAAATAAGCCAACGCCAGGGAAATTCTTTCAATCATCCTCTGATCAATGCTTCTGGGATCCATTGCGTGGGCGGCGGGGCGACTTCGCCGCCGCCTTATTGATTATGCGGGCATCGCCGCTGCGGGAATGATGGCGCCGCGATGTTGGATCACCGTCGCAGCAAGCTGGTGGCCGCGCTGCGCCGCCTGCCGGGCGCCGCCGCCGTTCAGGCGCACCGCCAGGTAGCCGGCGCTGAAAGAGTCGCCCGCTGCAGTGGTATCCACCACGCGCTCCGGCGGCAGCGCGATCGCCGGCACCTCAAGCCGCTCCCCCTCCAGATTGAACACCAGACAGGCATCCGCGCCGCGTTTGATAACGATCTCGCCGACGCCAAGCGCCTGCGTGCGCGTCACTATCTGTTCAACCGGCTGCGCGCCCCACAGCAATTCTTCGTCATCCAGCGTCAAAAAGGCGATGTCGGTGCAGGCCAGCACCTCGCGGTAGGCCTGCTGCGTTTCCTCACAGCTTGGCCACAGACGCGGGCGGTAGTTGTTGTCGAAGATCACCTGGCCGCCGTTGGCGCGACAGCGGCGCAGCAACGCCAGCAGCTTCGTGCGGTCGGCAGGCGCGAGGATCGCCAGGCTAATGCCGCTGAGGTACAGGTAATCGAACTGCGCCAGCCGCTCGCACAGTGCGTCGGCCTGCGGTCCAGCAAGCCAATAGCGGGCGGCGGCGTCATTGCGCCAATAGTAGAAAGTGCGTTCGCCGGCGGCGTCGGTTTCGATCACGTACAGGCCCGGCAGCTTGTTGTCGAACTGCTGAATCAACCCGGTCTCGATCTTCTCCTGCCGCCAGGCCTGCAGCATCTCGCCGCTGAAGCTGTCGGTGCCGAGCGCAGTGACGTAATGCACCTGCAACGTCTGTTTCGGCATTTGGCGGGCGAGGTAGACGGCGGTGTTGAGGGTATCGCCGCCAAAGCCGCGCGTCAGCTGTGCGCCCTGCTGTGACAGCTCGATCATGCATTCGCCGATCACGGCGAGGTTTCGGATAGTCATCGTCAATAAGCCCTGGCTAAAGAAGAAGCAACAGCCACCAGTCTCCACGCAAGGCGATAAGGGAGTCAATAAATTAAAACAGTGTTTTAATTTTTTATGATCGCGATCGGCCAACGCCGACAGGGTGAAGAGGAAAGCGTGCGGCAATTCGTGCTTAAAGTTTTACGTGGCGTGGCCGATAAGTTGGGTAAAGAAACAGCGGCAGCGCTCTCACTTCCCCGCCACGGCGATAGTACCGATGATAACCAATCTGATCTCGGGTCTGCTGGCGCCCTGTTTTGCCCTCTATGCCTGCGCCAAATCGCGGCGCTACTGGCGGCAATGCCGGCGCTTGTATACCTTCCAGCCGATTTATCGCACCAGCGGCGCGCTGTTGGCGGTGGAACTGCTGACGGCGGTGCATCACCCGAATGAGCCGGACAAGCGGCAATCCCCGGAACAGTATTTTGCCTCGCTCGGCGTCGCCCAGCGTTTGCGGGTGGTTCAGGAACAGCTGGCGCTGTTGCAGCGCTGGCAGGCGTTGTTCATCCGCCACGCGGTGATGGTATCGGTCAATATCGACGGCATCGCGCTGCAAGCATTGCAGCGTCATCGCGCGTTGCAACGGCAGATCGCCGAGATGCCCTATCTGCGCTTCGAGCTGGTGGAGCACGCCGCAACGGCATCAAACCGCCCGCTGCAGCAGATTGTCGGCGGCGAGCGGCTGTGGCTGGACGATTTCGGCAGCGGGCTGGCCAACTTCTCCGCCGTCGGTGCCTGGCGGTATCAATACATCAAGGTGGCGCGCGAATTGTTCACCTTGCTCAAACAGTCGGAAGAGGGGGTGCAGCTGCTCGGCACCCTGATCAAGATGATGAACCAGCACAGCGACGGGGTGATCGTCGAGGGGGTGGAAACCGAGCAGGAGTGGCACCTGGTGCAGCGTTCCGGCGCGTTGGCCGCACAGGGCTACTACCTTTCCCGTCCGGCGTGCTTTGAAACGCTGCACAGCGTGCCGACGCTGTTCGCCGCGCCCGGCGCGCCGGCGTGAACTCCGGCCTATCCTCAGCTAGGCTTAAACGGGGCTGCTCATTCCTTTTCCTTTTATTCGGCAGCCTGGCTTATGCGCTGAGGGAGCCGCTATGACAAGAACAGGAAAGGTTTTCAGCTGGTTGGGCGGCATTGTGCTGCTGGCGATCGCTGCACTGGCGATCTTCATCGCTACCTTCGACTGGAATCGACTCAAGCCCACCATCAACGACAAAGTGTCGGCCGAACTGCGGCGGCCGTTCGCCATCCGCGGCGATCTGGGCGTCGACTGGTCACGTAACCCGGATGAGGGCGGCTGGCGCGCCTGGGTGCCCTGGCCGCATATTCATGCCGAAGACGTGTGGTTGGGTAATCCGAAAAACATCCCCGGCGACAGCATGGTGACGCTGCAGCGCGTCGACGCCAGCATCGCACCGCTGGCGCTGCTGAGGAAAGAACTGCTTGTCCCGCGCATCTGGCTCAAGCAGCCGAATGCGTCGTTGCAACGCCTGGCCAACGGCGACAACAACTGGACGTTTGACCTGGCCGGCGGCCAGGATCCCAAGCAGCCGCCTTCCGCCTGGTCGTTCACCGTTCACGATATCGTGTTCGACAAGGGACAGATCGCCTTTAAAGACGCCACGCTAAAGGCGGATTTCCGCGCCGTTATCGATCCGCTCGGCAAACCGCTGCCGTTCAGTGAAGTGACCGGCAAACAGAGCGGCGGCAAGAGCGCTACACCCGATTATGTTTTCGGCTGGCAGGTGAAAGGCAAATATAACGGCGAACCGCTGAGCGGCAGCGGCAAGATCGGCGGCATGCTGTCACTGCAGAGCGCCGATCTGCCGTTCCCGCTGCAGGCCGACGTGCGCTCCGGCAGCACCCGGGTGGCGGTGGCGGGCACCTTGTCCGATCCGCTGAACCTCGGCGGCCTGGACGTGCAGCTGAAATTTTCCGGTGAAAGCCTGGGGAATCTCTATGGCCTGACCGGCGTGCTGCTGCCGAACACGCCGCCGTATGCGACCGATGGCCATCTGATGGCTCGTCTGCATCAGCCGGGCGGCGCCGTGTTCGAGTATCAGAAATTTGACGGCAAAATCGGCGACAGCGATATTCACGGCAGCTTGAAATACGTCGCCGGTAAACCGCGGCCGACGCTGAGCGGCGCGGTGAGCTCCCGGCAGCTGAGGTTGGCGGATCTGGCGCCGCTGATCGGTGCGGACTCCAACGCCGCCAAAGCCGGGCGCGGCGAGAAGAGCCGCCAGCCGGCGGATAAGGTGCTGCCGGTCGAACAGTTCGATACGCAAAGCTGGCGCAAGATGGATGCGGACGTGAAGTTTGCCGCCGCGCGCATTGAACGCGGCAGCGATTTGCCGCTGAGCGATCTGGCCACGCACCTGAAACTGAACAATGGCGAACTGCGCCTGGATCCGCTGCGCTTCGGCATGGCGGGCGGCAGCCTGAGCGCCGTCGTGCGCCTCGACGGAGGCAAAAAGCCGATGCGCGGTCAGGTAGATATGCACGCGCGCAAACTCCAGCTCAAACAGCTGTTGCCGAACGTGGCGGCGATGAAGCGCAGCCTCGGGCAGATGAACGGCGACGCCAGGCTGACGGGCAGCGGCAATTCGGTGGCCGAGCTGCTGGCGACCAGCAACGGCGACCTGCGCCTGTTGATCAATAACGGGGTGATCAGCCGTAGCCTGATGGAGATCCTCGGTCTGAACGTCGGCAACTATCTGGTGGCGCAGCTGTTCGGTGACGACGTGGTGGGCATCAACTGCGCGGCGGCGGACGTCGGCATCCGCAGCGGCGTCGCCGCGCCGCGGCTGTTCGTGTTCGACACCGAGAACGCGGTGATCAACATCACCGGCAACACCAACCTCGCCACCGAACGGCTGGATTTGTCCATCGATCCGGAAAGCAAGGGCATGCGCGTGCTGACCCTGCGCTCGCCGCTGTACGTGAAAGGGACCTTCAAGCACCCCGACGCCGGGGTGAAAGCCGGACCGCTGATCGCGCGCGGTGCGGCGGCGGTGGCGTTGGGGGCGGTGCTGACGCCGGCGGCGGCGCTGCTGGCGCTGGTCTCGCCCAGTGAGGGCGGCGAGGAGAATCCGTGCGGGCAGATCCTGCGGGAGATGAAAGGCAAAAAATAATCAGGCGTGCGGCGGCGGCGTGAGCACCCGGCAGTCGTGATCCTGGATCTCTTCCGCCGAGGCCAGGGTAAACGGCAGCAGGCTGCGCTCGGTCGCCAGCAGCAGGAAATCGCCGTCCGGCAGCGCGGTCATCGCCAGGCCGAAGCTGCCCATGCGCCCGTCGGCGCGCGGCAGGCCGGAAGCCAACAGGCGGAAGGCGCCCTGTTGTTCCAGTTCGGCGGGGGTCACCCGCCGCCCCAGATAGTCATGTCCCAACAGGCCGCCGGGCAGCGGTTGCCATTGCTCGATGAAATCGGGGCCAATCTGCTCCAGCCGCTGTTTTACCGCCGGAGACAGGCAGGAGATATGAATGTGCAGCTGGTTTTGCGTGCGGCCATATTCCGAATTGATCGCCAGTGAAATATCGCCGTCGTCGATGGGTTTGCCATAACGCTCCGCCATCACGTGGCGCGCGCGCCAGGCCTGGGCGAAGAAATTCGGCGTGGCGGCGTCCAGCACCGCCGGGCTTTCGATACCGGTGATTTTGGCGCTGGGCATCAGCAGGTATTGCAGCGGTCCGTTGCGATCTTTAAACACCACGAAACCGGCCGGCACATCCACCTGCGCGCAGGGCGCCGGGTTGTCATGCGCTTGCTGATTGGGCAGACATTGCTGGCTGACGATGCGCCATAGCGCATCGGGATGGTCAGGCTTCAACCCGTAATAGAGCGCGATGGCGAGAGCCGCCAGCAGCGCCACGCAGACAAATACCCCACGACGCAAAGACATCGGCCGATCCTGTTACCGAGAGAAACATTCAGCATAGCCCGGTTTTATGACAGGAAACGAACAACGCGTGCGGCCCCCGCAGTGAGGGGGCCGCAGCGGATCACAGCGACTGGTGGCGGGTTTCTTTCATCAGCAGCAGCGCCAGCAGCGTCAGCCCGGCCATCGCCGCCAGGTACATGCCGACGTAGAACAGCCCGTAGTGGGCCGCCAGCCAGGTGGCGATATAAGGCGCCACGGACGCGCCGAGGATAGACGCGACATTGTAGGAGAATGACGCGCCGGTATAGCGCACTTCGGTAGGGAACAGCTCCGGCAGCAGCGCGCCCATCGGGCCAAAGGTCAGCCCCATGATGCTCAGGCCGCACAGCAGGAAGCCCATCACCAGCGCCTGGTTGCCGGAACCCAGCAGGGTCGGGAACAGGAACGCGAAGCCGATCATCAGCAGGGTAATGGCGATCATGGTCTTGCGGCGGCCGAACGCGTCCGCCAGCAGACCGGCGATCGGCACCATCACGCCGAAACCAATCACCGCCACCATCAGCATCCACAGGAAGCTGTTACGGGAGTAGCCGAGGCCCAACGGCTGCGGCGCGGTGCCGTAGGTCATCGAATACACCGTCATCAGATAAAACAGCGTGTAGGTCGCCAGCATGATGAAGGTGCCGAGGATGGTGGCTTTCAGATGCTTGCTCAGCAGCGTGCCGAGCGGCACTTTCACCTGTTTGCCGGCCTTGGCCGCTTTGGCGAACACCGGCGTTTCATGCAGCGATACCCGCACATACAGGCCAATCAGCACCAGCGCCGCGGAGAGGATGAACGGCACGCGCCAGCCCCATTCCATAAATTGCTGGTCGCTCAGCAGCCACGAGAGCAGCAGGAAGGTGCCGTTGGCGAAGAAGAAACCGATAGGCGCCCCCAACTGGGGGAAAGAACCGTACAGCGCGCGCTTTTTGGCCGGCGCGTTCTCCGTCGCCAGCAGGGCTGCGCCGCCCCATTCGCCGCCCAGCCCCAGGCCTTGCCCAAAGCGCGCCAGCGCCAGCAGGATAGGGGCGAAGATGCCGATGGTTTCATAGCTCGGCAGCAGGCCGATCAGCACGGTGGAAATCCCCATGGTCAGCAGCGAGGCGACCAGCGTGACCTTGCGCCCGACGCGATCGCCGAAGTGGCCGAACAGCGCAGAGCCGATAGGGCGCGCGACAAAGGCGACGGCGAAGGTGGCCAGCGACTGCAGCGTCGCAGTGGTCGGGTCGCCCTGCGGGAAGAAGATGTGCGGGAACACGATCACCGCGGCGGTGGCGTAGATGTAGAAGTCGAAGAACTCGATGGCGGTGCCGACCAGCGAGGCGACGATGACTTTCCCGCGGGAATTCACCGGTGTGGACGCGTCGTCGGCGTCGAGTGGGGGTGCGATGGTGGCTTGCATATCTATTTCTTATTGTTGGAGGGGGTAAAAATCCATCTTAGTGACAGCATTCCGCCTTTTCAACGCTGTAACTTTGGGCAACGCCGCCGCTAACCGGTTAAAAAGACTAATGTTTTACCGGGCTTCTTTTCTGTAGCGTTAAACGTTGAGAAATGGGTTTCATACAGAGGGAATGGCTGTAAAAACGGGAAAGAAAAGTGAATGGGTAGTTTGTTATGCTGGTTTTTCGAATGTCATGCCGCATGATTTAGAGGGATTGACTGGGTTTTTGCTTATTAACCAGAGGAAAGTGCCGGCGTGTGCGATAACACCGGCACGATTGCATGGCTTCAGGGGGCCGGCGGCTCGCGTTCCGGCAAGGCTTTGTCGCCTTTGTAGTCGGCGGTAGCGATCCAGGCGGCACAAAACAGCGTCAAACGGGCGAAGAAGTAGAAGAACGCCATCAGCCCGATCACCGAGCCGAAGGCCGCGCCGGAAGGCGACTTCGCCACCTGCGGCAGCGTCATCGTCATCACGAACTTGATCACCTCAAAGCCGATAGCCGCGAGCAAGGTGCCGCGCAGCAGCGCTTTTTTCTTCGGTTTGTGGCGCGGCAGCATCCAGAAAATCCACAGGAACAGCAGATAGTTGGCGAAAATCGAGATCGACAGCGCGATCGTTGTCAACGCCGGCCGCAGCCATTCGATGCCGTCCAACCCCAGCGCGTTGACGATCGCCGCCTGCGCCGACCCGGCGACCGAGGTCAGCGACAGCGTAATGATGAGCGCCACCACCAGGCCGGTCAGCGAGATGAAGTCGCGGGTGTACTTGAAATAGATTTTCTCCTGATCCTGCGGATTGCGCTCCCAGACGTCACGCGACTGCGCGCGGATCGCCTCGCGCAGGTTGCCCATCCAACTGATGCCGGAATAGAGCGCCAGCGCCAGACCGGTCAATCCCACGGTGGTGCGCTGCTGAATGGCGGTGTTGACGGTATTCTTCAGCGTGCTGGCCAACGTCGGATCGCTGATGCTGCCGACGATCCGGTTGATCAAGCGGGCCAGCAGATCCGGGTTGGAAGCCAGCACGAAACCGGCGGCGGCGAACGACACCATCAGGATCGGGATCAGCGAGAGGAATGAAAAGTAGGTGATGGCGGCGCCAAACTGGCTGCCCAGCCGATCGTTAAAGCGTTCGGCGGCGCGCAGCAGGTGCGCCACGCTCGGCCAGGCTTTGATGCGTTCAATCAGACGTGAAAAACCGCTGATGCGGCGGTCGAGCGTCTCATGGCCGGTCTTGATGGCGATAAGCGGCTTCGGCGGCGTGTCTTGTGTGGGCTGGCGGCGTTCCTGGTCTGGTCCTGTAGGCATTACTTCACGATTTCCTTAACGTTAAACGGCATGTATCAGCGTTGATTATAGCCAAAGCCCTGCGGCGTTTTGAGCGCCGGGGCGGCAAACGGTCAATTTCCGAGCTTAACGCGTTAGCGCCCGGCATGAAATGCCGGGGATGGCGCGATAGGTAAAATTCCTATGAAAACCCCGTGGCGCCTCGGTTTTTTTCACTTCCCTACCTCCAATTTTTATCTGTTTCGTCGGCGAGAAAGCGTTTACTCATGATGTGGCGTCGCGCTTTGCCGCTCGCCGCTCCGCTGCAGCCGTAGGGGCTGGAACGGTCTCATCCGTCATCAACAGAAAAACTGGAAGGTCTTATGAAATTGCTTAATCACCCCACCTGTCGTCCGTTTACCGAAGCGGGCAATCTGTCGCAGATCTCCGCCTACTATGAAGAGGGGCGGCACATCATGTGGATGCTGCTGCGCGCCGCGCCGCGCCCCTGCTTCAACCAGGCGTTGATTGAAGACATCATGACGCTGGCGCAGGCGGCGAAGGAGTCTTCGCTGCGGTTCGACTTCTGGGTCACCGGCTCGCTGGTGCCGAACATGTTCAACGTCGGCGGCGATCTGCAGTTCTTCGCCGAAGCGATCAAAAACCGCAAGCGCGAGGCGATGATGGCCTACGCGCGCGCCTGCATCGACTGCGTGCATGCGGCGGCACGCGGTTTCGACACCGGCGCGATCAGCATTGCGATGGTTGAAGGCAGTGCGCTGGGCGGCGGTTTTGAAGCGGCGCTGGCGCACCATTTCGTATTGGCGCAAAACAATGCGCGCATGGGGTTCCCGGAGATTGCGTTCAACCTGTTTCCCGGTATGGGCGGTTACTCGCTGGTGGCGCGCAAGGCGGGCATGCGCTTGGCCGAGGAGCTGATTTGGGGCGGCGAGTCGCACACCGCAGAGTGGTTCGAGAGCCGCGGGCTGGTAGACCAGCTGTTCCAGCCCGGCGACGCCTACCTGGCGACGCGCACCTTCATCGATACCATCCGGCCGAAGCTCAACGGCATGCGCGCCATGCTGCGGGCGCGTCAGCGCGTGTTGCAGCTGACGCGTTCCGAGCTGATGGACATTACCGAAGATTGGGTGCACTCGGCCTTTACCATTGAGGAAAAAGACCGTGCCTACATCGAGCGGCTGGTGATGTTGCAGGATCGCCATACCCTGAACCTGCGTCGTGCCGGCTAACGTTAACGCGCCCGCCTCATGCGGAGGGTGAGCGCGGGCGATAGGACTGCAGCCAATGCTCCAGCTGTTCCGGGAGCATTGGCCGCGCGAACAGAAAGCCCTGTTTTTCGTCCACGCCGACCTCGTCGAGGAAGTGGTTTTCGCTCTCGGTCTCCACCCCTTCGGCGATCACGCGGAAGGCCAACGCCTCCGCCGCCGCGACGATCGCGCGTACCAGCGATTGCGATACCGGATTGAAATTCACCCCGCGCACGAAGCTTTTATCCAGCTTGATGGCGTCCAGAGGAATGCGTGCCAGCTGCGCCAGCGACGAATAGCCGGTGCCAAAGTCGTCGAGATGCACCTGCGCGCCCAGTTCGCGCAGCCGGGTGATCAGCGCGCGCGCGCGGTTCTCGTCTTCAATCAGGCTGCTTTCGGTCAACTCGAAGTCCAGCAGGCAGGGGGCCATGCGGTGACGGTGCAGCACCCCGAGCAGGTCGTTGACGATGCCGTCGTCGGCCAGCTGACGGGCAGAGAGGTTGACCGCCACCCGCAGATTCAATCCCTGCTCTTGCCATCGCGCCGCCTGCCCGGCGGCGGTTTGCAGCACCCATTGGCCCAACGGGCCGATCAGGCCGGACTCCTCGGCATAGGAGATGAACTGCAGCGGCGGGATCAGGCCGCGCTCCGGCGAATCCCAGCGCACCAGCGCTTCCACGCTGTGCACTTCGCCGCTGTGCGCGTCGATTTTAGGCTGGTAATACAGCACCAGCTGATTTTGTTCCAACCCTTTGCGCAGATTGGTGTCCAGCCACATGTATTCGGCGACGCGTTTGTTCATCTCCGGCGAGAAGACGGTATAGGTGCGTTTTCCGTGCTCCTTGGCGACGTACATGGCGGTATCGGCGCTGCGGATCAGGCTGTCGAGATCGTTGCCGTGCTCCGGGCACAGCGCGATGCCGATCGAACAGCCCGTATACACCTCAATCAGACCGATGCGAAAAGGGGTCTTCAGCCTGTCGATAATGCGCTGCGCCAGCGTTTGCAGGCGCTCGCGATCGCTTTGCGGCGCCAGCACCAAGAATTCGTCGCCGCCGAGGCGGGCGAGCACTTGATCCGGGCTCAGGCAGCCGAGGATCGCCAGCGCGACCTCGACCAGCAGCCGATCGCCGAACATATGGCCGTAGGCGTCGTTGACCTTTTTGAAGTTGTCGAGATCGAGGTACACCAGGCCGAAACTCTCTTCGCCGCGCGTGGCGATGGCGTGATTGATCTTGTCCTGGATGGCGTTGCGGTTCGGCAGGCCGGTGATGAGATCGGTGTTGGCCAGCACCCGTAGCCGCTCTTGCGCGCGGCGTTCTTCGGTGATGTCGGTACCGGAGCAGATCAGAAAGACTTCGTTTTTGCCGCTGCCGCTGTGCACGAATTTGTTGCGGAACAGGAACAGCCGTTCGCCCTTGACCGTCTTTACCCAGCGTTCCACCTCATAGGACGAACCGTTGCGGAAGAAGCCGGCGATGTTGCGCCGCGAAGCGGCAGCTTCTTCCGGGCTCATAAACAGCTGGAAAACGTTTTTGCCGATCACCTCGTGTTCGTGCAGTCCGGTGTACTCCTCGCTCAGTCGGTTGAAGCGCTGGATGCGGCCGTGCTGATCGACGATCACGATCACCGAGTTGGCTTCGGACACCACCTGCTCGGCGAAGGAGAGGCCGTGCACCAGGTCGCGCGCCACCGATTGGGTGTCGCTGAAGGCGGAAGCCGTGCCCGCCCATTCGAGGTTGTTGACGCGGCGCCCGACCAGATGCAGATGCAGCGGTTCACCGGCCAACGTAATGGTCAGCTCAAGGCTGGCGGTCACGCCGGTCAGACGGCGGATTTTCGCCGCTTCCATGGCGCTGAGCGCTACCGCGATATGAGCTTTGCCCTTAACGGCGGACAGCTCCAGGGCATTGCTGTCAAACGCCAGCCGCCAGTGGGGGCTTTGGGTGCCGAAGTGAGCGCTAAGAAGCTCAGGGCCTTGGTCTGCGGGCATGACGATTCCTCAAAAGAGCACGGGCGGGCGGGCGGCACAGCCCCGGGCAGCCTGTTGGCCCGAAAGCGATCGCCGTACGCATCTGTGCATCATATAACAGGTTTTCACAGGCGGGGCGGGTGATGGAAACTATTATATAAGCAATGATTAGTTTTGCGGTGTAAACGTCGCCCGGCGCTGCTTGTCTTAAAGTGTAGGAGAACATCGGATCGTGTGATGCTTACTGATTTCCCCTGCTATCGGAAAACGGTTGATGCAAGGTTGCCGTGCAGGTGAGTAAATTATAGCGATGAGGGGAAAGCGGAAAAATAACTCCACCGGGGGGATTTTTGCCGAGAAATTAAAATTTCCATCAAATAAACGCCATCTTCATAGTTTTCTCATAATTGGTGAATAAATCCGAGGCGGGTTTTAAAAAGTTTACACACCCTCGCATTACTTGAAATTTATCAGCCTATTATTATCTCCGACAACGAATGAGCCTGTTAACGTACAGCGCTCCTGATGAAGAAAATTTTTAAGGAAATGATTATGCGTAAATTGACGGCTTTATTTATTGCTTCCACGCTGGCTCTGGGTTCTGCTTCCGCGGCGTTCGCCGCCGATACGGCGACGGCTCCGGCGGCGGATGCGGCGCCGATGAAAATGATGCATCACAAGGGTGAAGGCAAAGGCGGCCCGTTCGCCGGGCTGAACCTGACCGAGCAGCAGCGCCAGCAGATGCGCGATATCATGAAAGAGTCGCACCAGAAGCGCGGGCCGGGCATGAAAGAGGAGCGCCAGGCGCTGCACAATCTGGTCGCTTCCGACAGCTTTGACGAAGCGAAGGCGAAGGCGCAAATTGACGCGATCGGTAAAGCGCAATCCGAACGCATGCTGGCACGCGCCAAAGCGGAAAATAAAATGTATAACCTGCTGACGCCTGAGCAGAAAAAACAATACAATGAGAATTATCAGAAACGCGAGCAAAAGATGATGGACCACATGAATAAAATGAAGGAGCAGATGTCCGCCGGTCAGTAATATTCGCTCGCGGTAAATAATAAAGGGCCAGACTATTTGTCTGGCCCTTTTTCTATTTGGCGTTATCACCGGCAGGCTTTGCCGTGGGTGATCATCATTCTCCGCCGACAATGTGCCGAAACTGTTCGGCAACGGCCTGCGCAAAGCGCGGGTCGTTAATATGATAAGGCGTTTTTATCAACCGGCGTTTGCCGGTGGCGTGCACCGTTTCTTCCAGCGCTTGCGTAAAGGCGGCCAGCGCCGCCGGATCCCAGAACGGTTGGCCGGGCGCATCCAAAGCCGATACGCCGCCCGCCGGGATAACGAAACGCACTTCGCCCGCGCAGGCGTTGATTTTTTCGCCCATCCAACGCCCCATTAACGCATTCTCTCGCGCGCTGGTGCGCACCAGCGTCACTTGCGGGTTGTGATGGTGACGAAGACGGTTGGCATAGCGAGCCGGCACCGTATTCGGCGCGCCGAAGTTGATCATGTCTATCGCGCCGCAGGAGAGCACGCACGGGATGCCGGTACGCGCGATGGCACCGAAACGATCCGCATTGCAGGGCAGCATGCCGCCAAACAGGTAATCGGCCACTTCGGTCGTGGTCAAATCGATGGCGCCGTGCAGTTGGCGGTTATCGATCAGTTTTTCCAACGATCTGCCGCCGCTGCCGGTCGCATGAAACGTCAGGCAATCCCATTGCGATCCCAGCTCGGCAACCAACGCCTGAATACAGGGCGTGGTGACGCCAAACGTCGTCAGGCCGATCGCGGGATTGTTGTCGTGATAGTCGACGGCGGCGAAGTGCACTGCGCCGGCTATCTGGCGCGCCGCGTTGCCCAGCACCCGTCGCGAGATGCGATTCAGGCCGGCGAGATCGGTGACCGAATACAGCATGTTGATATCGCTGGCGCCGACATAGGCGGAAACGTCTCCCGCCGCCATGCTCGAGACCATCACTTTCGGCAGGCCGATCGGCAGCTGCTGCATGGCCGGCGTGATGATGGCGGTGCCGCCGGAACCGCCCAGGCCAAGCAAGGCGGCGATATCGCGGCGCGTCAGGATAAAACGTTCGAAAGCGGTCGCCATGGCGGCGATCGCCTGGCCGCGACTGGCGCAGAAGACCGCGTCGGCGCCTGCCGGATGGTGGCGTGCGACGTCCTCTGGACCGATATCGGCCGGGGAGTCAAACGGCAAGCGACGAGTGGAAAGATCGACGGTTCGCGTGGGTAAATTCAGGGCAGCGATCAGCCGCCGTACATACTCCAGCTCTTGTCCTTTCGTATCTGCTGTGGTAGCAATATAGACAAAATTTGAAGTGTCTTTCATGTATTTTCCTGGGGTGTTTCTAATTTTTATTTAAAAATCATTTTGTTATATTTTTATAGGGTGCCCTGGTGTTGGCGTTTAAATTAAATTGATTAATGTATTTATATAATGAGACGGCAGTATCATTTTTGCAAGGGCAGCTCAGTGCAAAATGGGACTCCTGTCTCATTTTTGAGCTTTTCAACGTGGCCGGCGCTTTGCCGGCAGCCAGTCGACAGAGGCGCATCCTCTGTTGCGCAAGCGTGTGCAGATGCATGAGGTTTATGTGCCGATAGATGCCTTTCCCACCCCGTTTGATCCTTCACTGACTTCCACCCGGGCAAAAACCTACCGTTTGTTGCTGGCCAGCGCGATGACGCTGTATGACGAAGGGGCGTTTCCTTCGATCACCGAACTGGCGGCGCATGCGCAGGTATCGCGTGCGACGGCCTACCGCTATTTTCCGACCCAGAGTGCGCTGATTAGCGCCGTGGTGGCGGAAAGCCTGGGGCCTATTCTGGAATGGCGCCCGCAAGACGATGACGCCCTGAAACGCATCCGGCAGTTGCTGACTTTCGCCTATCCTCAGATGGAGCGGCACGAGGGAGCATTGCGCGCGGCGCTGCAACTCTCTTTGCAACAGTGGGCGCACGCGACGCCGGGCGAGAAATTCGTGCGCGGCAACCGCAAGCGTCTGTTGGCGCTGGCGGTGGAACCGCTGCAGGGCAAACTGCCGCCGGACTCTCTGCAGAGAGTGATTCATGCTTTCTCGCTGATTTACGGCTCGGAGGTGTTCCTGGTGCTGAAAGATATCTGGGGGCTGGAGCTTGAGAGCATTCAGGACGTCACGCAATGGATGGCCAAAGCCATTCTGCGTCAGGCGGAAGAGGACGCGACGAACTGCAAAAAAACATCAGCAGGATAATCCAATTTTTGCCGATGACCGAGTGAAAAACCAGCATAATTCACTGAGTGAATATTGGCAAAATTTATAATTAAAAGTGATAAAAGACGCCTGTTAAGCACTTTTCAGGCGGCCGTATTCTTTATGTCTCCCTAGGTTATATTTTTATTTATCAGCAGATTATAATTTATCCCTTCACGTGTTATCGCCATTTTGATACCGGCAAACGTCATTGTCATTTCTTATCGGCACTGGCCTGATTCACCCTTGAAACATTCTCTCCTCCCGTCGAGCTGCCGGATGACACATTAAGCGCACTTGAGATTGTTGTGCTTTATTTATTTGGTGTTACCAAACTGTTACACAAAAAATCTTATAAAACATTTGCAAACAACAACGGACGGTATCTGGGATGGAGAAGAAACTTAGAGGAGTCAAATCCGCTCGGGCGGCCTTCGGCTGGCCTGAAATCGGAGTTAATCGCGCACAATGGAGCGCGATGCTGATCTGCCTGACGGCGATTGGCGGGGCGCAGGCCTCCAGCTATATAGAGAACGGCAAAGCGGGCGATCCGGCCAGCTGGCGCAGCAGTGAGTTCAATGCGGAATGGGGGCTGGGGGCAATCCACGCCGACCAGGCCTACGCCGCCGGTTATACCGGAAAAGGCATCAAACTTGGCATTTTCGATCAGCCAGTCTACGCCAAGCACCCGGAGTTCGCCGGTGAGAATAAGGTGATCAATCTGGTTACCGAAGGCATCCGCGAATATACCGACCCCTATATTCCGGTGAAAAAAGGCGACGCTTTCCGCTATGACGGCACGCCGAGCGTGGATTCCGATGGCACGCTCGGTTCGCACGGCACCCACGTGGGCGGCATCGCCGCCGGCAGCCGAGACGGCGGCGCCATGCACGGCGTGGCGTTCAACGCGCAGATCATCAGCGCGGAAAACGGCGATCCCGGCCCGGAGGACGGCATCATCCTCGGCAACGACGGCGCGGTGTACCAGGCCGGTTGGGATGCGCTGGTGGCCAGCGGCGCGCGCATCATCAACAACAGCTGGGGCATCGGCATCACCGAAAAGTTTGATGAGGGCGGTTATGACCCGGCTTATCCGCATTTCACAGTAAACGATGCGCAAAAGCAGTTCGATCAGATCAAACAGATCCTCGGCACCAAGCCCGGCGGCGCCTATCAGGGCGCGATCGACGCGGCCCGCAGCGGCGTGGTCACCATCTTCGCCGCCGGTAACGACGGCAATCTGAATAACCCCGATGCCATGGCCGGTCTGGCTTATTTTGTGCCGGACATCGCGCCGAACTGGCTGTCGGTCGCCAGCCTGCAGGATCCGACCAATACCGGCGATTACAGCATCAGCACCTTCTCTTCTCGCTGCGGCTATACCGCCAGCCTCTGCGTCTCGGCGCCGGGCACCCGGGTATACAGCTCGATAATCGAAGGCACCAGCGTGGAGAATCTGACGACCGGTTACGCCAAATACAGCGGCACTTCGATGGCGGCGCCGCACGTGGCCGGCAGCGTTGCCGTGCTGATGGAGCGTTTCCCGTATCTGAATGGCGCGCAGGTGGCGGAAGTGCTGAAAACCACCGCCACCGACATGGGCGCGC